>CAYNMU010000022.1:0-29123 GCA_964398395.1 uncultured Eubacteriales bacterium | reverse complement strand
CTGCTGTGTTAAATGTGATTGTGCTCATTACAGGGATGGCTGTCCATTGTGCTGTGACTGCAAGTCCGCCTGCCGGGAAGGTTGCAGGTACGAGCGGTAACCAACCATTAAATGTAAACCCTGCTTTTGTTGGGGCTGTTACTGCAGGGACTGCTGTGCCGACTTCGCCTGTGACGTCCGCAACTGCTGTGCCGCCTGCTGTGTTAAATGTGATTGTGCTCATTACAGGGATGGCTGTCCATTGTGCTGTGACTGCAAGTCCGCCTGCCGGGAAGGTTGCAGGTACGAGCGGTAACCAACCATTAAATGTAAACCCTGCTTTTGTTGGGGCTGTTACTGCAGGGACTGCTGTGCCGACTTCGCCTGTGACGTCCGCAACTGCTGTGCCGCCTGCTGTGTTAAATGTGATTGTGCTCATGACAGGAACTGCTTTCCATGTTGCTGTAACTGCAAGTCCGCCTACCGGGTATGTTGCCGGAATTGCCGGGGTCCAACCATTAAATGTGAAACCTGCTTTTGTCGGCTCTGCTACTGCAGGGACTGCTGTGCCGACTTCGCCTGTGATGTCCGCAACTGCTGTGCCGCCATCTGTGTTAAATGTGATTGTGCTCATGACAGGAACTGCTTTCCATTGTGCTACGCAAGTAACATTGTCAACAGGCATAGTTCCCGGTACTGCCGGTAACCAGCCATCAAATGTGAAGCCTGCTTTGGTCGGATCTGCCGGTGCTGTGACAGCTGTGCCTTCGTCTTGCGTAATATCTGCTATCGCCGGTATCCCGCCAGCTAAGTCAAATGTGATTGTGCTTGTCGGGTTCGGAATCTTTGTCCATGTTGCGAATGTGCTGTTGAAACTGGTTACGTAAAATTCGGGTACTGCCGGAGACCATCCTGCAAATATGTAACCCTCTCTTGTGGGGACAGTTGGCGGTGTAGGTGTACGGTCACCAACATGCAAAGGCTCAAGCCCCGAATTAGACCAGAAAAGATTTTGGTTGTCAATATAGTACCATACCGAATAACTGTTCAGCGTCCATGTTGCTGTATATGTTGCCGCACCAGCAGCTGCTACAATTGAAGGTGTCCAGCCGGCAAATGCATTTCCATTTTTACTAACGGTATCCGGTGCTGTCGGTAATACACCGTTATTAACTACTGTTGTTTTATCAGCGCTTCCGCCGCTGTTCCATAAGCCGCCGCCCGTTGACCAAGTGATTGTGCTGGTTGTCGGTGCAACAGCTTTCCATTGTGCTACACAAGTAACATCGTCCACAGGCATAGTTGCCGGTACATCCGGTACCCAGCCTTCAAATGTAAACCCTTCTTTGGCCGGGTTTGCCGGACGAGTGACTGCTGTGCCTTCGTCCTGTGTGATTGGTGCTATTACTGCCGGTAAACCGCCTGCTGTGTTAAATGAGATTGTGCTGGTTGCCGCAGGAAGAGAAACTTTACCACTATTTAATTGACAAGGAATTGGATCAAAGTTAGTATCCTGTAGTTCAGCTCCTGCCGGAGATGATACAGATATTGTTGTTTCTCCTGTCAAACCAGCCAAAACGGTAAACTTGAAGGTAAACAACGATCCTGCAAGTGTCAGTGGATTTGCATCACTTGTAAACCCTGTACCTATTTTTGAAACTGTTCCAACAACTGTTACAGTTGGATTAACGCTGCCGCTAGCGCCTGTAGTTGAAGTTATAACAGTTCCGTTAGCGCCGGATACAAATTGCAGCTTCGTGTTGTCAAATGCAACATTAAAGTTACCAGAGCATCCACCTGAATTTGCAGTTATGTTTAATGCTATATCAACTGTTGACCCTACAGCTCCGGTAGCGCTGCTAATTGTGAGTTGTACGCTTGGAACTGATGCATTAACGACCATTGGAATTGTTGCTATGCCTAAAAGCATGACAAATGACATAAATAAACTAATTGCTCTGTAAGTTTTCTTTTTCATTTTAATTTATCCTCCTAAATTTCGTTTATCGGAACAAATTTCTGAATATGACCTTTGTTATCTATTCAGTATTTTGTTTAGACCAAAAATAAAATCCCTACTCTTTCACAATGCCATAAATAATTTAGCCGAACCGAATATTTGCTTAAGCAGGCCAAACTGTATTTGCACCGGTTGAATACCTTAAAATTCTAAGAGCATCATTTGCAAATACATTGCCATCATGGTTTACATCTGCAGCAATCAATGCATCACCAGTGGCAACAAGTGCGCCAGTACTTATACGCAATGCCCTTAATGCATCGTTAGCGTATACATAACCATCAAAATTTATGTCACCGATCAAAATCCATCGTGCTGTAACAGCAAGTCCGCCTGCCGGGAAAGTAGCGGGCAGTGCCGGGTTCCAATCCTTAAAAAAGTAATTAAGTCTTGTAGGATTTGCAGGTGCAACAACAGCATCACCGACATTGCCAACAAGATTTGCAACCGCTGTGCCGCCTGCTGAGTCAAATGTTATTGTGCTGGTAACAACTCCGCCCGGAAGTGCAAGCTTTATGTCTGCGCCTGCAAAATCAAAATTGAAAGCTAAATTTGTATAGCCTTGTCCCGGTGTAGATATTAATAGACCCTCTGTTCCCTTTTGCAAATAAGCAGGAAGAGAATTGTCTGCACTGCTTCTGAACCATCTGCTGTCCATCCATATACGAGCATCTGAACCCGCAACGACAGGTTTTAAAGCCTTCAGTTCGAATTGAAAAAGCCAAGTGCCATCTGCCATAAGTTCCGGTAACCCACCGTTTTTGGAATTAGAATCAGCTAACCCTTGAACGGCAACGGCATTATAAGTAGTGCTTTCATTTGCTACAAAGGTTGCCGGCCAAGTAAGACCAGATGTTTGCGCGGCATATCCTGAGCAGGCAAAATCAAAATAAGTATTGCCGGTGTAAGCAGGTCCGGTACTCCAAGTTAAATCATCCGGATCCTGTATCAAATTAGCAACATCTGAATTTGGGGTAAATGCATCGTTTGCTGTGCCGGGTTGCACTAATTCGAAGTATGTTTTGTCGAACATAACGACATACCTTGAATTACCGACAAAGAAATCGGTTTGCGGGCAGATACGCACAGCAATAACTTGATTTGTTGCCAGCGTCTCGCCTGCAGCGAGTTTTGTAAATGTTTTTGTTGCTACTACATATTTACCAACTTGCAGGTTAATATTCGCTGAGAGTTCGTTCCCGTCACCGAGTACGGCTGAAGCGCCTATTGCAAGGGTGTTGAACACAAAAGCCAATACCATTGCAATGCCGAGAAGTTTTCTAAGCTTTTTCATTAAAAAGTTCCTCCTTAAAAATTGGTTTTTATTTCATCCACTTGCACTCTTGAGTGTTATGTGGAAAAACGCTTAAAGAATTTTTTGCCTTGCAGGGCTAGACCACCAAAAAAGCGTTTAATATAACTTAGCTTGCTAAACCGGTTATCTGGTTAATGCTAACCAAAGCATTTTCAGTGTCAACCATTAGACCTGCATCAAGATTGTCCACATTGGTATCGCTATTTACATTACCTGCTTTTAGGGTGAATGAATCCCAACTGCCAATACCATTTTCGTGGTCTATTGTCATACCCGCATCCATAGAGTCTATGTTGCCATCGCCGTTTACATCACCAAAAATTACAACAGTAAAGGTTTTTACCTGTGTTCCGTTATCTAAAACATTAACCACAGTACCTGTGCCGCAAATAGAACCCATGGATTTTATTACCTCAATGGTTGCGCCGCCAACAGGAACTATATTGGAGTCAAGCGAAGCCAGATTAGTCTTAAGCCCGTAGATAAAACCGTTAACTCTGTCAATAACTGTTGTTGAACCCGCAAACACTGCAATATCAGGCAACTGTAACTGCGTGTTTACTGCAGCTGGGGTGAATGTCATCGGGCACTCAGCTTCTGTCATTGTATACACCGTGTTTCCGTCCGCAGGGTTGTTCATTGCTTGACGATAAAAAAGATTTGAATTAGAAGGGATTAAAATTGCGCCTACTCCGGTTGCTCCGGCTTTAACCCTTAGTTGGAAGCTTATACAATCCTGTCCGGTCGGTTGATTGTAACAGCCAAACAAACCTGCGTTCGCGGAACCTGACCATTGGAGAAGAACACCGCCGTAAACAGCAGGGCTATAACCCACAGGATACTTTGATACATCAAGCGTGGTGTTTTTATCTAATGTACCGGTAACAGTGTTTAACTGCCCCAATTTTTGAAGATTGAGATTAGCCTCAACAACCTCAAAAACACTGGAAGAAAACAGCACCGGAAAGCGCATATTTGTAGCATAATAATTGTTTGTAATGTTTAACGTTACGGTAACATAGTCACCCGGATATGCAACTGCAACATTTGTTTTGACGATTACCTGCATTGATTCATTACCGTTTGCGGCTCCCCACGCTGAAGCGCCGATAGTTAAACAGCTGAATATTATCAATATTGCAAGCATCGAGGCAAATAGTCTTCTTGAATTCTTCATATTTTAAGTATGCCTCCCAAGTGTTTAAGATTTAGTCGCGATTATTAAGGAATTGCAGAGCGGAATACAAGGCGTAACCCGCCCCGCAATCAAATCAATGAAGCGTCTACTTAACTATACCTGTAACTTGGTCGATGATAACCACACCGTTTTCGGAGTCAACCATCACTCCAGCATCTTGACCGTCCACATTGCCATCGGCATTAACATCGCCCGCAATGTAGTTCGGTGAACCTTCATCCCATCCTATCATACTGTTTTGGACATCAACTGCCGTACCGGCATCCAATGAGTCAATGTTCGCATCGCCGTTAACATCGCCGTAAATGATGATACTGTAGAATTCTGATGCTGCTTTTCCGGCATCCTCGACAACTTCAATTGTCGCTCCTGTACCGAAGCCGCCACTTGGAGATAAGTGCAATACCAAATGAAAGCCCGCTTTCGGTTTAACAAAATCAATAGGATTTTGACCAGGTATTAAACCGATGATTATCTTTCTTATAGGATCAATTATTGTACCGCCTATGCCTTCAATTGGTAAATCGGTCGGTTTAAGAACAAGTGCAAGCCTTGCAGCATTGAGCTTTGCTGTTGCTGCAACAATTTTTGCCTGATTTTCGTCAGTTTTGGTTAATGCCTGAGTTTTCAATGCTTGGGCTTCTGTAAGAGCCACTTTAAAAGGTGCCCAACTTGCAACGGTGTAAGTACCTTCAACCAAACCAACGCTTAAAGCTATTTCTGCATCTAAAAGAGTATAGTCTGCACCCAAAACAAGTTGTTTGTGCGTCATAATCAACGTTTCTCTCGCCGTGTTAACCTTAGTCTGGCGGAGAACCCAATTGCCGTTGCCGTCAACTGCGGTATTGCTTGCGGCATTTACGCTAATCGCAAAGGCAAGAGCCTTTTGATACGCTGCCCAAGAAGTATTTGTATATTGGCCTTGAACAATGTGAAGAGCCTGAATTCTTGCAAGATCTTCGCTCAAACGGCCTTTTTGCGCTTGGACACGAATTAGTCTGCTGCCATAAAGGTTAAGTCTGTGAAGAGCATAGGAAATTTGAACCGGCTTTAGAACTGGTTTGTTCGCATTAAATGTGGCAAGAGCTGTTACCCAAAGGGCGTGCTCCGCTAAAAATGCAGTGTGTTGAGCTGGCGTCGGGTTTGCTATTTCAACCGGCTCTACAGGAGCCTGTTGTGAAGCCCAAAGGCTTTCCGCCAAACCTCTTTCATCGCTGTAACGCGTATAGGTGTAAGGAACAAAGTCTTCAGTGTCCATGTAGGAGTATGTTGGGTCATCATAGGCAAGACCTGTGTTTAACGGTTGGAATCCGTCCAATGCAGTCCTAAGCGGGGTAACGCCTGCCGCTAATTCTGATTTTTCAAGATTGGTAACAGCTGTCTTAAGTTCATCAACCGCTTCTTCGTAGCCACCTGCGCGCCCATTGGTGAAGAATGTTGACGCAGTCCTTGGCTGATATTGATATCCTACAGCATTTTGAAGCCAGAAGATGTATTCATCCCAAGCCGCTGAGTCTGAATAGTTTGTTGGGTCACGCTGGGCACTAATTTCGGAACTGAGCAGACCGGAAAGACCAAAGTCGTTATAGACAACAACATATTGTTTGTTGAGCATTGCCCAGTTTTCAACAGAACCTGCGTCGGTCCCTGTAGCGGTCGCACTGTAAGTGAAAGTGGATGTATAAACTCCGTCTGCCGGTTTTACAGCAGTAGGTGAAACCGAATAAACAGGGAAGTTCCATGTACCGCCGTTATAAGTCGTAGATGCATTGGTGAAGCTTGCCGGTGTTACACCCACGAGGGATGCATTGACCGTGCTTGCAGTACGGCTAATTGTTGCCGCAGTTTGGTTCACAGTGTCAGATGTTGTTGTTCTTCTGACCTGCACCTCTGCATCAGAGATTGAGGAGACACCCGAATTTTGCGTTAAGTACAGATTTTTGTAGTACATGGTGTGTGTATTATTTGGGTTGGTCTCAACCGTAAAATAATTCGAGCCGTCATCAACAGTACCGGATACATAAGAGAATGCCATCGCGGTAAGCGGATTAGATGTAAGTTTTGTGCCAAGTTCGGTGTAAACATCGTAGGTAACACTAACCATCAATACATTGCCTGCAGGCCAGTTTGTGCAACTGAGTGTGCAGTTAACTGCTTCGCCGCCGTTTATGGTAGTACCGACAAGATTGTTTACGGTAATTACATTTGCACTGGCATTGAAAGTTGGTGTAACAGAAACTATTTTAATCTTATAAAGAGAATCCTGTGTAAATGTACCGGCCTTATTTGTTGCACCGGTGTTAACTCCTGAGGAATCGTTGCGTATTTGGAAGGTTGTGTTAACGCTGACTTGATTAGGCAACGCAATGGCCGGGTTTGTGTATTCCTCCGGTTTGTTTATGCCAAGCACAGTTGTCCCCAAAGGCAAAACTGCGGGGAGTATTGAAGCCCTTCTTGTATAAAGCTGATAAATTAAGCCTTCAACAATAGACATAAGTTTAGCATTACTGATGAGTTCTTCAAAGCTCGCGTAGGTTGTATTGAAAGCGCCGGGGAAGAAAAGATTGAAAAGCCTTGCAACGCTTTCAACCAAAATTGTTTTAATGGTTTTTGTTGCAAACTCAGAATCCGCGCGATGAGTAAACAACGCAAACAGACTTGATGTGTCTAAAGTCAAAATGTCTTCCAATATTCTGTTTACAACAAGTGTCTTGCAGCTGCCGTTAATTGAGACAGGAAGCCAATTTGTCCTTGCAACTGCAAAAACAATTTTATCAAGCGTTTGCCAACCTGTATCAAGCGGGCTGAATGGCAGGTTAAATAATCCGCCGTAATTCAACTTAACCCAGTTCATAACAAAAGTTAATGTATTATCTAATCCCATTCCAAAAGGAACAAGTCCTGTGCCCGGCAATGTGCCATAAGTTGGATTCATGTCCGCAGCTTGGTTAATGGTATAAACCAAGATATCAGATAACATGAAAAGAACGCCGTCAAGAGTTTTGGGCTGAGCAGAATAATCGGTTTGCGGATTTTTCTGCGCTAAAACCTCTTTCAAGGCATACCATGCAACTTCCATAAGTGTGTCAGCATCGGCGGGAATATTCATTTCATCGATTGATGAATTCAAAAGAGAACGCACGACATAGGAGAACAACTGCTGGTTGTCCATCAGTTCAATCTCTGCAGGTGTTGCAACAGCAACATATTCCTTGAAGAAACTGATGCCCGGTAAAGCGAGAACATATTTAACAGCACTTGCCAAGTTGTCCAACACAAGGCTATTGTCGCCCGGTATCCAATCGGTATAGCGCAGAGTAACAGCGCTGATTATCTCAGAAAATATTGTGTTGAGGTCGGAGACGAGTGTTGCACCCGCTGCAAAGGTATGTGTCGGAATTACATAGTGGATGTTTAAATCCAGCGCAAAAGCGTTTAGATTGGATTCATTACCCGGATCATTTGGTATTGCGTCGTTATAAACAACACCGCAAATCTCGCGAATAACTTTTTTGAAATCATTGTTAAGAAGTGGAACAAGAACAAGGTTATAAACATTGCGCAAAAAGTCTTCTCCAAAATCATACGCAACATCTGTGCCCGTTGCAATATTAAGCTTTCCGCTAAGTGGATAGAACATACCGCTTAAAAGACCGCTGTATGTAATTTTATGTGTAATGGGATCCTCGACTTTCGTACCAACAACAAGGTTGTCAATAAGCTGCTGAATCATTGTGTCAGCTGTGTCGGTTACCGGATCGGGCGTTGCTTCATACAAAGGGTCTGTTGTTTCCAACTTTGTGTTAGGGTGAACAATTTGATAAAGCATTGTTTTTACTATTTTGTTTACATTAAGGATTGATTTTAGATCAACAAACGAACTTGCTAATCCCATATCCAAACTGCCGTCAATTGCTTTACTGATTATACCCTTATTATCGTTTAAAAAACTAAGCAAAGAGTATATTACATTGGTATCTGCCGTGGAAGCGGGGGTACTTGTTCTGCGCGCGGTAGCCAGTGCACTTCTGTTAAGGGCTGCAAGGTCTCCCAAGCTGCCGCTTAACGATGTAAACAGAGAACTGCCCAACATCGTGTATATGCCGTTAAGTGCATTGTCCACAGATGAAAGGTCAAGCATTCCAAGCACCATTGTGTCTATCGGTGGGATATCTTTAAGAGTTTTATCAGCATAATCGAGCACCATTGAGCTGCATTGGTCAAGAGTGAACACAGGTTTGTCAAGATCGTCGTAGACTGATATAGCGCCATCCTTATACGGAGCTAATGCGCTTGCCATAACGCCGAATATTGAGGACAGCATTAATATGGCCATAAGGAAACTAAGTATTCTTTTAGATTTTCTCAATTTTAGCACCTCCAAATAAAATTCGGTAATATGTAATTGTGTAAGTTTGATACTATATTAATAGCACCTATTTTATATGCGCTTTAAGCTGCCGGATACAAGGGTAGGCGCACACAAACCTACGCAGGCTATACTTTTCGAACAATCCCCCCTAATCAACATCTTTATCCTCTACTATGCTTCCGCAAAATTCAAAACAACTGCAAAAGCCTTTTGTGATACAGACTAAGATATGCACCGGCAACATGTTGAAATCATTTTTTTGAAGGAACCGGACCCTTCGGAAAAAACTGTGTTTATTCGACTGGCAGAAAGAAGCGTAAAAAAACGATAAACTTTCCCTTATCCTCAAATAAGGGAAAAATACACCCAAAACCCAGTCTTTTACTTATATTAACTATACCCTACCGTGTTATTTTTGTCAATGCATTTTAAAAACGAGGTCGTATTTTGTCTGTTTTAACTAAAAATTCAAGTGTATTTTAGTAATAGTGAATAACAAACTCATTGTTTTTCAGTCGTTTTATTACTTATCTATATTTATTATAACATATTTTAGAACATTTTCAATGTTTTTCGTCAAACTTAAGCAAAGAAATACTGCGATATATAGACACAAATGATGCCCGTAAACGTACAATTATATATTGTATAGGTTAAAGTAAATTCTGCAGGATTTTTTTACCGGCAATTTGCACACCGGTCAGCATATTATCATTTGCGAGCAGCTTATGTTTAAGTTAACCCTCCCCGGATAAAAAATCTTCTATTTCAAAGAGAATTCATTTGCGTAAGATGCTAATATTTCGTTGTTTTTCACAATTATATGTATAATTCCACAACTTTATTGACAAAATTGTTATTTGAGTGTATGCTTTTATTATGCTAATAAATTCAGAAATTAAATGTTGAAAATAATCGACTTTAAAATTCTATGATTGAAAACCATTTTTCTAACAGAGAGGAGCTAACGCATTATGAAAAGGATAATTTGTTTTTTGATGATTTTTTCTATTGTTTTTGGGGGGTTTGCCGTAAGTGCTTCAAACGCGACTTTACCTACTGTGCCCGGCTCGGTTTTTGCCACCGCAACAACGCCAAAGGACAGTATAAAACTCGGGTGGAACGCTGTCAACGGAGCAACGGGCTATGTTGTTTATTATTCCGTTACAAGGGTAGGCGGTTACGCAAGGCTTAAGGTTACAAAAGCGACAAGCTATATAACCCCAAATAAATTGCTTTTTTACAAGGTAAGGGCATATAAAAGCGTTAACGGCAGAAATATTTATGGTAAACCGTCACAAGCTTTTGCCACATCAGAAATACCGGTAACCGGAATGACAAGCAAAATGTACGGAGCAACAATTCTTCGAGCATGGGAAGTTTCGGAAGGCTCAACCGGTACAACGGTTAGAGTTGAAAAGCTCTCCTACGGAAGTCCTATAACTACTACACATTACAATAACAAATACGGTGTTGATAAATCTTATAATATTACGCAAGTATGTTATCTTGCAATTGTAACCTGCCAGCCCGGCGATTTTGGAAGTGCTAGTGCATTGAAAACTTTAAACAAGACTGGTTTAAAAGATGACGAAGGCCTTGTTGATGACATAGCAAAAGCGAAAGGCGCTATCGTTGCGATTAACAACGAAGGCTATGACGGTCATTGGAATTTTAATGTCCCGTCTTCATACATTGGTACCGGCCCCGTAGTCAAGGACGGCATGATTGTTCAAAACAAAGGCTATGAACGCTACTGCTCTACAATTTATTGGGACGGAAGCTGGGTACAATACGAAAAAATAAACCAATCAAATGTTAATTCCAGAATAAATGCTGGGTTAAGTTTTACCCAACAAAGTGCCATTGTTATTTGGGACAGCAAGAGGTTGATCACCTTAGGTCCGGAAATTGATTTGGTCGGAATAACTAACGGTTTAAGAAGCAAGGTTATGTTCGCTCAAATTGATTCCACCCATTATCTTATGACGGTCGGCGAGTTTATGCAATCGGATACCATGATTGATATACTGCTTGCATACGGAGCAAAAAATGCTTTTTCGAGCAATGGAGGCAACTGCACATATATGTATTTGAGGGGTTGTGGCAACATATCAGGGACTATTGCTCCCCAGCTGGTCAATCTCAATAAAATGAATGTGCTTGAGCAGGAATGGCTTGGTTTAGGGAATTATATTCACGGCGGCAAAGGCGCCGCTTGCCCGGCTGTTGATATAGTATACGCAAAATAGTCAGCTTACAGTTTTATAACAAAAAATGAGGTTCATTTATGAGCCTCATTTCTTTCTATTTTATGACTTGGAAATTTTAATTGTCAAATAACATATATTAAACGCTATACAGATAAAAATTCACACTTTTAGCCTTGACTTTAATATGCATTTGTGGCGTAATTATATAAACAATAATTTTTGGAGTGATTTTCTTATGAGCGATATCAAAAAACTGAAGTATTTTGCCGGTGGCAAATGGCTGGATTCAAAAACCGAAAAGTATATGGATGTGTTTAACCCAAGTACTGGCGAGGTTCTTGCACAAACACCATGCTGCACAAAAGATGAGGTTGAAGCAGCTATTGCTTGTGCTAAAACGGCTTTTGAAAGCTGGTCGCAAACACCTGTGTTTAAGCGTGTGCAGGTTCTTTATAAATTCCGCGATTTGATCGACAAGAATATGGAAGAATTGACAGATATCGTTGCGCGCGAGCATGGCAAGGTTTTGTCGGAGGCACAGGGAGATATTCTCAAGGTTAAGGAACCTGTTGAGTATGCCTGCAGCGCACCATCCCTATTGCTTGGCGAAAGTATGATGGACACCTCCTCCGGTTATGATACGGTGCTTTACAAGGAGCCGGTTGGCGTTTTTGCAGGTATTGTGCCATTTAACTTCCCCGGTATGATACCAATGGGCTGGATGGCTCCGCTTTGCATTGCAATAGGCAACACAATTGTTATCAAGGCTGCTTCCATGACTCCGATGACTGCCCTTCGCCTTACCGAGCTATGGCAGGAAGCCGGTTTGCCTGACGGTGTGCTCAACATTCTCACCTGCTCCCGCAATGAGGCAGAGATGTTCTTAACCCACCCGGACATTAAGGGTGTCAGTTTTGTGGGTTCAACATCTGTTGGCTTACATATCTATTCAACCGCCGCAGCCCACGGCAAAAGGGTTCAGGCACTTTGCGAAGCGAAGAATCACGGCCTTGTGCTTGAGGACGCAGCGCTTGAAAGAAGCGCCAGGGGCATCATCAACTCTTCTTTCGGCTGCGCAGGTGAGAGATGCATGGCTTTGCCCGTTATTGTCGCGCAGGAAAGTATTGCGAACAAACTTGTCAGTTTGCTTGTCAGATTTGCAAAGGAATTGAAAATAGGGCCTGCGTACGATGCGGCATCCGACCTTGGTCCTGCCGTAACCGCTGCGCATAGGCAAAGCGTAATTGACTGGATTGATAAGGGCATTGCCGAAGGTGCAGAACTTGTGCTTGACGGCAGAAATGTTACCGTGCCGGGTTATGAGAACGGCTTTTATCTCGGTCCCACTATTTTTGACAATGTAACTGCTGAAATGAGTATTGGTGATAAAGAAATATTTGGTCCGGTTTTATGTATTAAAAGAGTTCAGACTTTTGAAGAAGGCCTTGAACTTATGAATAAAAACGAATTTGCAAACGGTTCCGTTATCTTCACCCAGAGCGGCTACTATGCGAGAGAATTTGCAAAGCGTACACATGGCGGGATGGTCGGTGTCAATGTGGGAATACCCGTGCCTGTAGGAATCTTCCCATTTACCGGTCACAAAAATTCTTTCTTTGGGGACCTTCACGCTTTGGGTAAAGATGGTGTAAGATTCTTCACCGAAACGAAGGCAGTAACAACCCGTTGGTTTGATGAGGAAGAAATGAAAGCAACAAAGGTGGATACTTGGGACGGATCTGTCGGAGGGTGATGTTGCAAGTGGCCAGTGGGCATCAGAAACTGTAGAGCGGGCGGGCGGGTGGCTTGCTCCCGCCTAAGAAAACAGCATTTAGATATAAAAAGCGATTTTTATTAAAATAGGTAATGGATATAGGAAAAGGACGGAAAGTTTATGTCACATTTGATTGATATTAAAGACATATATAAAATATATAACCCCGGTGAGAACGAGGTTAGAGCACTTGACGGTATTTCTTTAACTGTCGAGCGCGGAGAATTTGTTGCAATTGTCGGGCAATCAGGCTCCGGAAAATCCACACTAATGAATATGCTCGGGCTATTGGATATTGCCAGCGATGGTAAATACTTTTTGGATGGCAAGGATGTATCCTCGCTTTTAGACGACGAGCTTTCGGAAATACGCAATAAACAAATCGGCTTTATATTTCAAGGCTTTAACCTTATTTCAAGCCTTACAGCGCAGGCAAATGTTGAATTGCCCCTTGTTTACAGAGGCATGCGCAAAGAAGAACGCCACAAGCTTTCCGCCGAAGCGCTTGAGCGCGTTGGGCTTACTAACCGGAAGGATCATCTGCCGTCCCAACTTTCCGGCGGTCAGCAGCAAAGGGCAGCAATCGCCAGGGCTGTTGCCGCCCGCCCGCCAATAATTTTAGCGGATGAACCTACCGGCAATTTGGACTCGCGCTCCGGCGAAGATGTAATGCGAATATTGCACGAGCTGAGTGAAGAGGGACGCACCATTATCTTAATTACACACGACAATGACATTGCCAAAACGGCTAAGCGCGTCATAAGAATCCATGACGGCAAGATAATTGAGGACAGCACAAATTAGTTGATATTAGCAATTAACTAAAAAACAGGAAATCTGCATCACCGCAGTTTTCCTGTTTTTCTTGTTTTTATTTTGAATTACTTCAGTTTTAAACCGGATTTGCTTAAAGCTTTTTCAAGCGGAATATACAATACTACAGCGCCAACAATGGAGAAAGTGCCGTTAATAAGTGTTGCGGGCAGACTTATAGCCGAACCTATGAGCGCCGGAACAAAAGCGCTGCCGGAGAGAAGCATCATCAGCGCTCCAAAAAACAATTCACCGAACAAGTTTAAAGCGATTGCACTCACTGCCGCAATTACAGCGTATTGAAGCTTAACCGAAAACTTATTTGCAAATATTGCAGCAACTAAAAGTAATGCGCCGAGAATCATTGAAAAAATATATAGTACAGGTATTATTTGAAGACTTCCTTCAATACCTTTAATGTGGATTTCATTCCCCTTTACAAAAGAAATCCACATCAATCCGATACCGGCGGCAAGCAGTAAAACCGATGAAAAAAGAATCCATTTTGCCGGGGATTTTGCATTTTCTTTCTTGCCCTTTAACGCAACATAACCGACAATTAAGCCCATACCAAGTTTTAAAATTATTGTGGATGGTGCATAAATTGTATACCCATGCGTTAAATCAAAAAGCCCCATACCCAACGCACCCGCAATACCGCCAACCGGGCCGGAAAACAGTAATGCTGCTAAAATAACAAATAAATTACCTAAATGCAGAAAAGGCTTTCCAACCGGTGACGGAAGCGGAATCTGGAATGAAGAAATTGCCACAAAACAGATTGCAGCAAAAAGCGCCGTTAAAATAATTTTTACGAGCGCTTGCTCAGGTTTGTTTTTGCTCATAAGTTACTCTGCCTCTTTCACAAAAATTCCATGTCAAATGTTTTTATTATGATACCGTTATAAGCTTATATAGTCAACACCTTTTTTGAAGTCTCGATGTCAAATTCCGACATTCCCAAAATTCGCGTTTACTGCTTAAATTATACTTCATGTTTTGAAAGGTGATTCTTTCCGTATGTCGGAGCTTTATTATGACAGGGATATATCAGTAGAGCTAAATAAATCATTGTCCAACTACAAAACTTTTTTAATCAGTTACAGCTTTTACGCCGCTGTTTTCTAAAACATAATTAAGCCATATGTAATAACCTTGTTTGGTTATATGCATACCTTCACTTGGTGATATGTTGTGCCTCAGGTCATTATTCTCGTCTTTTAACACTTTATTGACATTAAGATACATCACATCATTCTCGGCTGCCAATTGACTGATGCGCATATTATAACTGTCTATTATTTCATTTTTATAGCTTTTATGACTTCTTTCATAATTTTTTGTGACGGGTAAAACCGATTGCAAATATATCTTCGATCCTGGGGAAACTTTGATTAGTTCCTTGACAAATTTATCATAATTGCCGATAAACCTGTCTGCAGATAAATAACCGCTATGGCCAATATCATTTGAGCCTAACATAATATAGATATATTTTGGTTGAATTTTTCTCACATCATCCTTATATATCTCAAGTTTAGCAGATGAGGTATTAAGACCTTTATCGGCTAAAACCGTTGCACTTTTTGTGACTCCGTATAGATCAATTCCGGTTGTTATAGAGTCACCGATAAATACACAATCCTTAAAATAGAGTTGGTCTGCTTCGGAAAATACACTATCAGTTACAGGTGCTGCAGAATGGCTGCTTGTTATGCCTGTCTTCGTGGTGCTTAACGAGACGCTTCGCGTGCTGCCTTGCGCTTCGGTGCTGTTTATAACGGAAGATGTTGAATAATGTAAGCTCGTTTCTTTTGAGCTTTCCGATGAATAATAATCAGAAGATAACGAAAGAACATCCGGGGCGGATGCTCTCTGACATGACAAAAGCAATAGCGATAATGTTATTGTTAAAATAATAATTATAACCGAAAATCTATTATTTGAGTAAACGACCATTGAGTTTTTCTTAGTCATTATTTTGTATTTCCTTTATCTATGCATCAGTTTCCAAGCGTCATTAATAACTCTAATCCACAACAATATAATCATCTCATAAAGCTTGCATGCCTATGTTATTTATATTTGTTACAAGTCCCATTCTAAAGCAACAATACCAGTTTGTCAATAATTACAGCTTGAAATTATCTCTTTGTAAGTTTCCTCACAAAAAGAAGGGGTGCTCATCTTTCGAGCACCCCCTATTGCTTATTTGATATTAGCTAATCGAGCACAAATATTGCCTTCAATAGCAGGTCTTCCATTGCTGATGCTTCCATCTCAGGAATTTCTTTTGTACTGCTTTCTATAATTAGCAGTTGCCCGGATACCTTTAAAATCGAATTGCAATCACACTATATTAAGCAAAACAAAAGTATGTGCCGTCTATAAATTTAAAAACTCCGCTTCCCTGTTTAGTTTGAGCTTGAAATATCACATTCATTGGAAGAACTCTCTTGCCATCCAGCAGTTCCTTTGCGCAGTCATAAGATCTCTTCACTGCCTCTTTTTCACCCGGATGCGATGCCCTGCTCGGGAACTGAACTCCTGTCCAATAAAATCGACCGTATTGACCCTTCTGAGTCACCACACCTCTTATAGTATTAGGGAAAGATTTCCTGGAAACCCTGTTTAAAACAACATTACCGACCATTAAACGAGTTTCATTTGAGCACGCGTTTCCGCCTGCTTCTTGATAAATAACAACGGCCAGACAAAATAAATCGTCCTCATTATATTCATTGGCAAGATTATTGTTGATTTCTTCTTCGGTGGTCTCAATTGTTTTTGCAATATTTTTTTCTCCGATAAAAACAACCGGTTCAACCGCTTGTAAAAGCTTTGACTGCCCAACATAAAGAGTATCGGTTCCTTTTGTTGTACTATTGAATTTTAAGGTCGTCGCATGAAAATCTATGGATTTTTTGTCTGCGATAACTGAAACGCTATTTCCCCGGTTGATTTTCATTTGAGGAACTGTGCTTTCAACGGAAGCTGAAGTCTCAGTTAAGTTGAATTTGTCTCGTACCAGTTCCGCCTGCGTCATCATTTCGAGAGGTGCGCTTTTTCTTTTGGAGATATTAATCGAGTTTGTTGAATCAAGGGCTGTTACCTTGTAACCCGATACATCTGAGGCAACTACCATGAAGGTTAATGAACAAACCAACACTACTGTTATTGTTAATGCTTTTTGAATTTTTTTCATCAGCTTTTTTACAAATGTCGGCTTAATCTTTTGTATCATTCAGTATACTCCTTTTCGGGTGTGCTTTAATGATTATCAGGTTAAGATTTGACCGCAAACTTTATATTTTGTCTGCGATATTAATTATTATAGGCATCGTTTCAATCAATGTCAAATCAATCCAAACCTCAATTTTTGTGCAAATTGCACAATCAATATGTATACATACGCTTTAAACACCACTGCATATAGTGTTTTAATGTAACAAAAAGCAATATATTTTGTAGAAACCTGAAAAGTTACAAATAGTTACAAAACGGTAAAAACATGTTACAAAATGCATATTATTGTGTATATTCGAATAATTTTATTGGTACGCCATTAATAAAAAAAGACTCACAGCCGAAGCCATGAGCCTTTTTAAATCTAAATTGAAAAATTATCTCTTTGAGAACTGCGGTGCGCGGCGAGCGCCCTTTAAGCCGTACTTCTTTCTTTCCTTCATTCTCGGATCTCTGGTTAAGAAGCCTGCCTTTTTGAGTGCCGGACGAAGCTCTGCGTCAAACAAAAGAAGCGCGCGGGAAATGCCGTGGCGGATAGCACCCGCTTGGCCAGTAACACCGCCGCCGTTTACACGGCAGACAATGTCAAACTTTTCCTTCGTGCTTGTTAAGACGAGAGGCTGGCGAACGATGAGCTTAAGTGTTTCAAGGCCAAAGTAATCGTCAATATCTCTATCATTAATTGTGATTGAACCTGTCCCCGGGTAAACACGAACTCTTGCAACTGATTCTTTTCTGCGGCCTGTGCCGTAAAAATATGGATTGGTATCGTACATTATTAATTGCCTCCCTTCTTAAAATGCCCAGTCTTCGGGCTTTTGTGATTCATGCGTATGCTCGGCACCTTTGCAGACACGAAGCCTGGTGAGAGCCTTGCGGCCGATGACCGTATCCGGAATCATACCCTTAACAGCATGCATAACCACGAATTCGGGCTTTGTTTTCATCAATGTGCTGTATTTGACTTCTTTAAGATGGCCAATATAGCCGCTGTGATGATAATAGGTTTTTTGCTCAAGCTTTTTGCCGGTAAGAACAACTTTTTCGGCATTGATTATGATGACATGGTCACCGCAATCAGCATGCGGAACGAAAATGGGTTTATGCTTGCCGCGAAGAAGAATAGCAGCCTGAACGGCAACACGGCCGAGGGGCTTGTCTGCGGCGTCAAGCAAATACCATTTGCGGGTTATACTCTCCGCTGTTGGCATGTAGGTTGACATAATATTACCTCCGATATGTTTTTATACCAAGTTAATACAGATAATGAAACCGATTGCTAAAACATTGGTTCTTAATCTTTCTCGGTATTGTGCTTGGCTATACTATCACATGGCAAAGCCACTGTCAAGCGTTTTTTTGAATTTTTTAATTTAATGAGCGCAATCTCCATTTTTCTCGCTTTTCTGCGCTTTTTCGAGCTAATGCTCGATGGCAAATAACGGTTTTTGTACTGGTTAGTAGCTGGAAAAACCGATTGTCAAACCATTGTTAAAAGAAGTCACTTGCTGAACTTTTCAATCAAGTTCTTTATCATTTCGAGTTTTTCGGGTATCTCAATCGACTGCGGGCAGCGGGGAGCGCATTGACCGCAGGCAATACAGTTTTCAGCTCTTTCCCCTATTTCAGTCTCTTTATAGGCTTCAACGAAGCCTTCTTTGTTTTTACTCACTACATAACCGTTGTAAAGCTCAAACATCCCTGGAATATCAACCCCGGATGGGCAATCCATGCAGTAACGGCAAGCTGTGCAGGGAATCAAGTCTCTCAAGTTATAGGCCTCAGCTGCCTTTTCCAGCAACAATATTTCAGCCTTAGAGAGGGGCTCAAAATCGGTCAAAGTATCAATATTGTCTTTAAGCTGCTCCATATTTGACATACCGCTTAAAACCGTAATAACATTCGGCAGGCTCGCCCCAAACCTCATAGCCCACGATGCAATGCTTTTGTCAGGGCGGGCATCCTGCAGGAGTTTGCACGCTTCTTTGCCCGGATTTGCAAGCCCGCCACCGCGGACAGGTTCCATGACGATGCAAGGTATGTTTTTATTCGCAAGGATTTCAAATTGCTTTTTCGCGTTTTGATTTTTCCAGTCAACATAATTAATTTGAAGCTGTGCAAAATCCCAATCATATTTGTTGACAATTTCTTCCAAAACCGCCGCTGAATCATGGAATGAGAAACCAATATTCTTGATTTTGCCCTGTGTCTTCATTTCAGCGATAAATTCGTATGCTCCAAAATCAATAACCTTTTTAAAGTTGCCTTTATCCAAAGCGTGGAGCAAATAAAAGTCAAAATAATCGGTATTAAGGAGATTTAACTGAAGCTTGAATATTTTCTCCACATCTTTTTTTGTGTTTACGCTCCACATTGGCAGTTTTGTCGCAAGAAAATAGCTTTCCCTCGGAACCTTGGCTAACGCCTTGCCCAAAAAGACCTGTGATTGACCGCTATGATAACCGTGCGCGGTATCAATGTAATTCACTCCGTTGGCCAGCGCATAATCTACGATTTCCTGCGCCTTTTCATAGTCAATCGCTCCGTCATCGCCGTTGATTACCGGTAATCTCATACAACCCAAACCCAAAACGGATATTGGCTGACTGCTGTTTTTAAACTCTTTTTTATACATATCTTTCACTCCTCAATCTGTTACAAGAAAATCATATTCGTTCGGCAACGGTTCTTCAAAATTTTTATCAAGTCTTGCCAACAGGCTTTTTTCAATGATATACTCCCGCTTCGTTGACTGCGCCAACTGCTCATTGCGTCTTTCGAGCCTATCAATGCGCGTTTCATCGGGTATTTTAAAATAGTAGGTATTTGTTTCTATACCCATCGCGGCGAAATACTCTTTTGCCGCTTTGCGCGACGCTTTCGTCCAAAAACCGGAGTCCAAAACAACATCTATGCCCATTTCCGTCAGCTCAACAGCCTGCCCAAACAGGAACTTAAGGCAGCGGCGTTCCGTTTCGCCGTGTTTTTCGCCCAGACAGCCTGCAAACAGATTCAACATCAAATCATCGCAGGATAAAAGCATCATTTGCTTTTGCTTTTTTCGATCATTAACCCATGTGGTTTTTCCGCTTGCGATTTTGCCGACAAGAATAATTACCTTAGCCATATTTATTCCCTCTTTAACTGTTAATAAACTTTTGCATCATCCCCGGCCCAAACTCCACAAAATTGCCTGTTGCCATAGCGGTTTCTTCATTTATTGAGCTTACTCCGCTTTGCAATTCCTTGCTCTTAATGTAAATCATATAAGGTACCGGGTCGGAAGCGTGTGTGCCGGTGACTATCGGGGTTGGATGGTCCGGCAATATCATTATTTTATAATCATCGCAAGTCTCCAAATAATCAAGCAATACGGGTAAAAGCTGTTCATCTATGAGTTCAATAGAGCGGACCTTACTCTCCGGCTCATTTCTGTGCCCGCATTCATCCGGGGCTTCAACATGGATGTAAACGAGGTCTTGTCCTTTACGCCATTCATCTACGGCGGCTTGGGCTTTTCCCTTAAAATTGGTATCCAAATAGCCTGTCGCGCCTTCAACCTCGGGTGTATTCATGCCAGCGCATTTGCCGATACCCTTTAAGAGGTCAACTGCGGATATAATGCTGCCCTTTAATCCATAGGTTTTTTCAAAGGAAGGCAGAGAAGGTCTCTTTCCTTCGCCCCAAAGCCATATTGAATTCGCGGGCAACTTGCCTGCGGCTTCTCTCGCTTTGTTCACCGGATGATCTTTGAGAAAATTAAAGCTTTCCCGCATCATTTTAATTAAAGGCGCGGCATTTTCGCTTGTTGAAAGGTAATCCCCTATTACCCTGCCCGAAATATCGTGCGGGGCAGTCATATTGCCCAAATCAACTGTACCGCTATGGTGAATTAAGCAATGACGGTAACTGACACCGCTGTAAAACACAAATTCATCATTGCCGAAGTGTTCCTGCACGCTTTTGATTATTTTGGCCGCCTCTGCGGTGGAAATATCCCCCCCGGAGTAATCCCGCATTGTTTTAGCATCATAATCAGCTTCGTCCGAAAGCGTTACAAGGTTGCAGCGCAAGGCAATATCGGTGTCCGCCATTGTTATGCCTATGCTGACTGCCTCCAATGGTGAGCGGCCTGTGTAATAGCTTTTCGGGTCATAGCCCAAAACGCTCAGGTTGGCGATATCGCTTGCAGGTTTCAACCCGTCGGCAACTGTTTTAACAAGACCGACCTCTCCGCGGCTTGCAAGCGAATCAAAAATAGGCTTATTGGCAACCATCATCGGTGTTTTTCCGCCTAAGGCGGGCACCGGATAATCCGCCATGCCATCATATAAAACTATTGCGTATTTCATTGCATTTCCCCCGTTTTTAAGATTAAACATCGATTTATTTAAAGTAGAGAACGCCTGATTCAAATATCTTTTGGTCCTTGTTAAAGGGTACATTTTTATAAAGATTTTCGCCTTTGCGCTCGCTGTGTGCCATCTTGCCGAATATTCTGCCGTCAGGGCTTGTAATGCCCTCAACTGCGCAAACCGAACCATTTGGATTGAACGGTGTTTGAGCACAAGGCTGACCGAACAAGTCCACATACTGCGTTGCGATTTGACCGTTTTTGATAAGTTGCTTTAAGGTGCTTTCGTCTGCCACAAAGCGGCCTTCGCCGTGCGAAATGGGTACTGCGTGAACATCGCCCGCTTCAACAAGCCTCAGCCACGGTGACATGATGCTTGTAACCCTTGTGTAAGCCATCTGCGACACATGCCTGCCCAACGAATTAAAGGTAAGCGTCGGAGAAGAAGGCTCGATGTCCGTGATTTTACCATAAGGCACAAGCCCCGTTTTAATCAGTGCCTGGAACCCGTTGCAGATGCCCAACATAAGCCCGTCCCGCTTTTCCAACAGTTCTTGCACCGCTTCCCTAACCCTTTCATTCCGAAGGGTTGTTGCAATAAACTTGCCCGAACCGTCCGGTTCATCGCCGCCGCTGAATCCGCCTGGCAGCATAATGATTTGCGAGTTGTTAATATCCTTGATAAAAGCAGCTATGCTCTCGTCAATATCCTTAGGGGTAAGATTTCTGACAACTAAAATTTTCGGCTTTGCGCCCGCCTTCTCGAAGGCTCTCGCAGTGTCAACCTCGCAGTTGGTACCCGGGAAAACAGGGATAATAACCCTCGGGGCAGCAGCTTTAATCGCAGGAGCTTTGCCGTAATGGTTGTTATATAATGGGACATCATGTGTCATTAAAGGCGACTTTGCCATTGTGGGGAACACACCTTCCAGTGTACCCGCCCACGCTTTTATAAGCTCCTCTAAAACTACATTTTCACCATCTGTTTCAAAGTAATTGTTTGCCGTTGTTTTTCCGAGTTCTGTTATATCCAACCCTTCAAGGTCTGCATCTTCCGCAACCTCCGCAACAAACGAGCCGCTCAGCGGAGCAAAAAGAATTGATTTTTTAAGATTATCGACAAATTTAAAGCCCATTGAATTGCCGAAAGCCATCCGGCAAACAGCAGCTGCCGCGCCGCCCTCGCGCACAACGGAAGCCGAAAGAATTTTTTTGCTGCCAACCATCTCATATACTTTTGTAAACAGTGCTTTTGCGCCTTCCCACTCAGGCAAAAAGGTTTCTTTGTCCGTTGGCAGTTTGAGCAAAACAACTTTTGAGCCGGCTTGTTTAAAGGCTGCGGAACCGGCAACGCTTGCCTTGGTCATTGCAACGGCAAAACAAACCAATGTCGGGGGAACATCCAGTTCATTAAACGAGCCGGACATGCTGTCCTTGCCGCCTATTGCGGGTACGCCAAAATTGAGTTGAGCCGTTAATGCGCCAAGCAATGCCGAAGTCGGTTTGCCCCAGCGCTCCGGGACATCACGCAGACGCTCAAAATACTCCTGCAAGGTTAGACGGCTGATGAAAGGGTCAGCGCCTATTGCCGCCAGCTTTGCCAATGCCTCTGTAACCGCATAGACAGCGCCGTGGAACGGACTCCAGCGGCTCATACCCGGAATAAAGCCGAAGCTCATTGCGGTAGCCGTATCTGTCTCGCCTGTCTCCAGCGGAATTTTGGCACACATTGCGTCCTCGGGGGTTAGCTGCCTTTGTCCCGCGAAAGGCATTAGTACCGTCCCTGCGCCAATACTTGCGTCAAAACGCTCTGCCAGGCCTTTTTGGGAGCATACTTCAAGGCGGGCTAAGTTTTTCTTTAATGCTGCCGAATTATTCAGCAATTTCAGCACTGCCGGAACAGATTCGCGGTAACATTCGTCGGCATTAACCGCTGCTATTTTTGCGTTTGCTTTTTGCGTTACGCCGTTTGTATTTAAAAAGTCACGGCTTATATCCACTATTTTATCGCCACGCCAATTCATCACCAGGCGAGGGCTTTCGGTAACTTTCGCAACAACAACCGCCTCAAGGTTTTCTTTGTGGGCAAATTCTATAAATGCATCGGTATCCTTTTTATCTATTACAACGGCCATTCGCTCCTGTGATTCAGAAATTGCGAGTTCTGTGCCGCCAAGCCCTTCATACTTTTTTAGTACCATATCAAGCTTGATGTCAAGCCCGTCGGCAAGTTCGCCGATTGCCACACTGATACCGCCTGCGCCAAAATCGTTGCAGCGTTTTATCATATGTGTAACTTCGGCATTTCTGAACAGCCTTTGAAGTTTGCGTTCGGTCGGCGGGTTGCCCTTTTGCACTTCCGCACCGCAAGTTTCAATGGATGCGGTGTCGTGCGCTTTTGAGGAACCGGTTGCGCCGCCGCAGCCGTCTCTTCCTGTTCGTCCGCCGAGCAGCACAATTAAATCACCCGCGCAAGGCACTTCTCTGCGGACATTGCTCTTGGGCGAAGCGCCGATAACTGCGCCTATTTCCATGCGCTTTGCTACATAGCCGTCATCATAAAGCTCCGTAACCTGCCCTGTGGCAAGGCCTATTTGGTTGCCATAGGATGAATAGCCCTGAGCCGCACCAATCGTTATTTTTTTCTGCGGCAGCTTGCCCGGAAGCGTTGCTTCAAACGGAGTGCATGGGTTGCCGCTGCCTGTTACCCGCATTGCCTGGTACACATAAGCTCTGCCGGAAAGCGGGTCCCTTATAGCGCCGCCCAAACAAGTAGCCGCACCGCCGAAAGGTTCAATTTCCGTTGGATGGTTGTGTGTTTCGTTTTTAAACTGAATAAGCCATTGCTGAATTTCGCCGTCTATTTCAACATCCGCCTCAATGGAACAGGCGTTTATTTCTTCACTCTCGTCCAAATCGTTTGCCAAGCCTTTAATTTTGAGCAGTTTTGTGCCGATGGTTGCCATATCCATGAGTGTTATGTTTTTCTTGCGCTCGCCATAAACAGTCTTTCGCGCTGCGAGGTATGCTAGCCAGGCGCCTTCAATTGCCTGTGAAAGCTTGCCCTGCTCAATCTCAACATGCTCAAGTTCTGTTAAAAATGTGGTGTGTCGGCAATGGTCGGACCAATAGGTGTCAATAACCCTCAGCTCTGTTTCGGTCGGTTCCCGGCTTTCTTTATCCCTGAAATAATCCCTGCAAAAACTAAGGTCGGCAACGCTCATCGCAAAGCCCGAAACTGCATGGAAATCAGCAAGCACGGCATCGTTCCATTTTAATATGCCTTCTACCCGCTTAATATTCTCCGGTTCAAATGTTTTTATATCCAAACTTTCATAGGTGCTCATCGAGGCAAGCCGCGCCTCAACGGGGTTAATCAGGTAGTTTTTTATTTCGTCAAGCTCTGCTTCGGAAATGCTGCCCTTTACCGCAAAAACCCTTGCAGTTTGGACTTTTGGGCGTTGACCGAATGTTAACAGCGCAATGCATTGTGCGGCCGAGTCCGCTCGCTGGTCGTATTGCCCCGGGAGATATTCGATAGCAAACGACTGCCAGCCTTCATTTTTTGGCAACTCGGAATAAGTAAAGTCAACATTCGCCTCCGACAAAATGGTTGCGGCAGCCCGTTCAAAATCTTCCGCGTTCAAGCCTTCAATATCATAACGGTTAAACAACCGCAGCTCCTCAAGCTTTGCAATACCCAGTGTATCCTTAAGGTCTGAAAGAATATGCCCTGCCTCGATATCAAATCCGTTTCTTTTCTCAACAAATATTCGCCTTACTTCGGCCATATAATAATCCTCCTAAAGATATCCCAGTTTAATTTAGTTAATATTGTAACACAATAAAAATAAACAATATAGTGCCAAAAAGCTTGAGAGTTACAAAAATTTATCGTTTTTTTTGACAAATGTTACAAAAACATAAAAATAGCCGCCTGAGTAAATTACACAAGCGGGCTAAATCGGCTTTTTTTATTTATTGCTTAAATACTCCAAAGTTTTTTTGCTAATCCCACAATAAAAAAATGGTAGTTTGCAAAAATATTAATTGTAGCCATGCCAAGCAACAGCCCCGTTAAAAGACGGCGCAAGTTGTTGCTTTCCCATTTGCCGCGCTGTTGACCGATTCCGTCAATTATCATAGGCACGCAAGCCAGTAAACAAATGCCAATATTCCAGTGTACAAAAATTATTAGCCATAAAATACCAAGCGGATAGCCAAAAAGCACACCGGTACAGCGGGCACATACGGGGAACTGCTTGCCCTTGTAAAAAAACGAACGGTCAGCGCGGCAATGGCAGCCGCAAAATATTTGTAAATAGTGCGAAATTTTTGCCATTTAGGTCAACGCATTAATAACCGCGAAGCGAAATTTACGATGTGATAATTATAATCGTACATATCACTTGAAGACGCGCCGAGGAAAACAAAAATAATAATGAAATATGCAATTGAACAGACGAAACCGACTATCATGCCAATAATCGCAAATTTGCCGAGTGCTTTCGCAGTAAGCGGTTTTTGGTCTTTCCAGACAAAATACAGGATAAGGCCAACAAGCGGGATACAGAAACCCAAAAGCTTCCATACGGCGGTGGGATTGTCCTCAACCGGTGCCGGCTGTTGATATTGCTGGTATTGAGGTTGTTGATACTGTGGAGGCTGATATTGAGGCGGTTGCTGATAGGTAGGCTGTTGGTATTGCGGCGGCGGTGGTGGGGCCTGCGCTGATGCAGCTGTTCCGCACTTAGGGCAGACTAATGCAAGGTCATCCATTGATTCTCCGCAGTTTTTGCAAAACATATTAACAACTCCTAACCTTTATTCGGCAAAGTTCTGCATTGCCATTTTTATAGTATCAAAACAGTTCATTAAAGTCAAGCAATATTAATCTTTAAAAGCTGTCAATTCCGCACATAAAAATAGCCGCATACGCTATCAACGCAAACGGCTATCCGGTGCAACAACGGAATTCTCATAAAAATACTTTTGTAAAGATTTTTCGGTTATTAAAAAACTAATAATTATATGCAAATTTACTGACATTATCCAAATAATCGGTCAAACTGAAACCGGCAATTGTCATAAATATTACAGCAACAATGGCAAGAACTAAGAAAATAACAAAAATTACAAGATTTGCTTTTGCAAAATTCTTTAATGTCTTCTTTTTCGTATCACCAAATGCCCAAACAAACAGCATAATGAAATATATCAGCCAACCGATAAGAGGGATTAAGTTTATGCAGAAAATCCCAATCCATCCGCCTACCGAGACATGCTCATCAGGAGCATAGTTTTGCGCCATAACAGGTTGATAAGCCGGCTGATTGTAGACTGGCGGCTGATATACAGGCGGCCGGTATTGCGGTATTGGGGGCATCTGTTGTGCCGGAACGGTTTGATGTGGAGCCTGCACTTCATTTGCTGCTCCGCACTTAGGGCAGGCTAATGCAAGGTCATCCATTGATTCTCCGCAGTTTTTGCAAAACATATTAACAACTCCTAACCTTTATTTGGCAGAGTTCTGCAATGCCATTTTTATATTATCAAAATATATTATTTATGTCAAGTAATATCACTCTTTAATAGCCGTCAATTCCGCCCCGCTGCATCGCGCCGAGTATCTTGCTTCGCACATCGCCGTACTTGTTCTCCAGCGAGTTCAAAAGCTCTTTCACATCCTGTCGCTCCGTAACGCCGTCCACAGGGCAAATGCTTTTAACTACCGGCAAGTTTTCACGCCTGACAGCTCTAACAACATCGCTTTCGCGTGCAAAAATCATGGGGCGGATAACGGTAATATCCTTGCGTGAAAGATAGGTAACAGGCGAAAAACAACCGATGTTTCCGCCGTTTAAAAGGTTCATCATAAATGTTTCGGCGGCGTCATCCATATGATGCCCGAGCGCGAGCTTGTTGCAGCCTGTAGCCTTTGCCTCATCGTGCAAAACTCCCCTGCGCATTCTCGCGCAGAGGCTGCAAGGGTTCTTCTCTTTTCTTGTTTCAAAAATCACCTTGCCGATTTCCGTGCGTCTGATTTTATACGGCACTTCAATTTTCTCGCAGAGCGCTTCAATTTCGCTGTAATCGGTATTAACGCCGTTGAAGCAAGGGTCCATTGTAATGGCGACGAGTTCATATTTAAAAGGATAAAACCCCCGCATACTCGCGAGGGCGGTGAGCATGGCAACGCTGTCCTTCCCGCCGGAAAGCCCGACAGCTACCCTGTCCCCTTCCTGAACCATGTTATATTGTTCCATTGCCGAGCGCATATAGCTCATTAGCTTTTGCATAGCACACCTTTATTTTCATAACAGTAATAATTTTGGGGATGGTTGCTAAACACCGATTTAAAAAATGATCAGGTCATCATTCAATCACAGTCCACTTTCGTTCCGCTAACCACTAAACACTAACCACTGACCACTTAAGAGATGCATATTCTCTCGGCTGAAACGCATTTGTTTGCCTTTGCGTCAACCTCAAAAATGCACCCGCTGAGCATACACGGCACATCAGGCACTTCATAGCGGGCCGGCATTGAATTTTTAAGCCATGTCAGCGAAGATTCGGGTGTAACACCTAAAACCGAATCAATTGGACCTGTCATACCCAAATCCGTAATATATCCCGTGCCTTTTGGCAAAATCTGCTCGTCCGCTGTTTGCACATGGGTATGGGTGCCGAAAACGACAGCAGCCCTGCCATCGAGGTAAAAACCCATGGCTCTTTTTTCGGAGGTAGCCTCGGCGTGAAAATCAAGCAAAATTACATTGCAGTTTTTCAGCCGGTCAAGCAGCGCATCAATACACAGAAAAGGATTTTCGGCAATATTCATAAAAGCCTGACCCATCAGATTAATTACGCCGACTTGCATGCTGCCCATATCGATTACCCCAATGCCAGCGCCCGGATTTTCGCTGTAAAGGTTGGCAGGGCGGATAACATCCTTGCGGGCGTCGAGGAATTCATATATTTCGCGCCGCTTGTAGATATGGTTGCCGGTGGTAATAAAATCCACGCCGCTGTCAAAAAGGCTTTGCGCGGAGGTTGGTGTGATGCCGTTGCCGGCGGCAGAATTTTCTCCGTTGGCTATGCAAAGATCAATTTTCTTCAGTTTTTTTAAGTTTGGCAGATGCTTGCGCACAAAGGCGCAGCCTTGCTCGCCAACCACATCGCCGATTGTTAAAATATTCAAACAATACACCGCAATTCTAAATTGATTTGTTTTAACTTTGTTCTTTTATAAAGCCGCATGCTTTTCTAAAATAGAAAACGGGGGCGCACTTACGCGCGCCCCCGAAGTTTTGTTTTATTTAGCGTATTCTATAGCGCGATTTTCTCTGATAATATGAACTTTAATTTGACCGGGATATTCAAGCTCTTCTTCAATCTTTTTAACTATATCGCGTGCGATTAGAATCATCATATCATCCGAGACGATCTCAGGCTTGACCATAATTCTTACTTCGCGGCCGGCTTGAATAGCAAAGGAGCGTTCCACACCTTCAAATGAGGTTGCGATTTCCTCAAGCTTTTCAAGGCGCTTGATGTAGTTTTGGACATTTTCTCTGCGGGCACCGGGGCGCGCGGCAGAAATTGCATCCGAAGCCTGAACCAGGCAAGCGACAATTGTTTTTGCTTCAACATCGCCGTGATGCGCCTGAATTGCGTGGATAACGGCATCGCTTTCTTTAAAGCGTTTTGCATATTCAACACCAAGTTCAACATGCGAGCCGTCAATTTCGTGGTCCAAAGCCTTGCCGATGTCGTGCAGGAGTCCTGCTCTTTTTGCAAGTTTAATGTCGGAACCGATTTCAGCAGCCATCAACC
>CAYNMU010000021.1:0-29984 GCA_964398395.1 uncultured Eubacteriales bacterium | reverse complement strand
CCGCATAAATGCACCTATACCATCAGGGCTTGGAAGGCGACCGCGCAAAAGTTTAACATTCTTGCCGAAAAGCTGGCTGCCCATGACCTGATTCTCGGTTACCACAACCACAGTTCGGAGTTTCGCGCCAAAGGCGGAATCGTGCCGTATGATGTCTTTTTTGAAAACACCAATAAAGAAATCGTCATGCAGCTGGATAACGGCAATGCCATGAGCGGCGGTGCGGATGTCTGCGCGTTGATTAAGCGTTACCCCGGAAGGGCGCAGACCGTCCATGTGAAGCCCTACAGCCTGAGCACGGGTTTTGACACCATGATAGGCGAAGATGACATACCGCTGCCCGAATTTATGAAGCTGTGCGATGAAGTCGGCGGTACAAAGTGGTATATAGTGGAATATGAAAGCGAAAAACTGCACGCTCCGCTGACAGGGGTTAAGCTGTGCTTTGATGCGCTTATGGAAATGCAGGCAAAGGGAATGATATAGAGAACTCCTTCCGTCAACGCTTTGCGTTGCCACCTTCCTCAGTGAGGAAGGCAAGTAACAATACCGCTTTGGCTCGCCTTTGAAGGCGAGCTGGGACGAAGTGACTGAGAGGTAGATCATCACTATGAAAATTGATATCAGCAATGTGGTAACCCAGCATGAATCCAAGCCTGCCGAAATAAAAGCGGCTAAAGAAAAGATGCCTGTTGCCTACCTTGGCATCGGCATTTTAGAGTGGCATGGCCTGCACAATCCCGCCGGGCTTGACGGAGTCAAAGCGGACGGCTGCGGCAGATATCTGGCTGCAAAATTTGGCGGTGTTGTTGTCCCTCCGCTTTATTACGGTGACCACAGGGGAGATATCTGCGAGCTGGTTTTCAGCCCGGAAAGAATCGGCTGCGAAAGCGACCATACTATCCCCATTTGCGAAAATATCGGATATGACAAAGCCGAGCTAAAAAAGAACGAGGCAAGGAGCATAAAAAAGAAAGGCTGGAAGCTTTGGAACGATTTGGTCGTTCACATCCTGTTCCAGCTGGAATCTTTCGGATTTAAGCATGTTGTGATTTTGCCCGGGCATTATCCGCTTTTCAGTCCTTTGGATACGGCCATCAAGCAGTATAAAAAAGAGGGCGGAAAGTGCGGAATCTTGATTATTAAAGACCCGATGTATGCCGATGACGGCAGAGCGGGTGACCACGCGGCGGCTTTTGAAACATCCCTTATGCTGGCGCTTTATCCTGAAATGGTGGATTTAAGCCGGCTGGACAAGGATCTCACCAAGCCGAATATAGGCGTGCTCGGCGAGGACCCGCGAACTGGAGCCAGCGCGGAATACGGCTTTAAGATTCTTGAAAAATTCGAAAAAATCACAGGAGAATATTTAAGACAGAATGGATTGTTGGAATGATTGATAGAGGCGGACACAATCCCACCACCAATTTAGATGTTAGATTATAGATGCTAGAGGTTAGACAATAATTGCCGAGGCAAAACTGTAGGGGCGATTATTAATCGCCCGCGGGCGCACAATGTGCGCCCCTACAACGAGCCCCTCTTTTACGTCCCTTGTTAAAGGGAGGGGGACCGCCGAGGCGGTGGGGGGATTGGTGAAAGGAGGCAAATCATGGACACCACGTTATCGGGTCTCAATGAACAGCAGCTGGCGGCCGTTACGGCGACCGAAGGCTTTATCCGCGTTATCGCCGGCGCAGGTTCCGGCAAGACGCGGGCATTGTCGCGCCGTTTTGCCTACCTGGTGAACGATATCGGCATCATGCCCTCTAACATTCTCTGCGTCACCTTTACCAACAAATCCGCGAACGAGATGAAGCAGCGTATCCGTCTTTTAACCGGCGATAATGATACGGGTTATATCAACACCTTCCACGGCTTTTGTGTGTCTGTCCTGCAAGAGGATATCAATGCAGTTTCGTACCCGAAGAGTTTCCTTGTGCTGGATAATTCGGATATTGATGCGATGCTGAAAATCATCTATGAGGAGCGCAGTTTGACGCTGCGCCACATGACTTACTCTCATGCGCGGGATATGATTGAAATACGCAAGTTAAGCAAAGAACCTGAATATTATGAATATATGATAGCATTAAAGATAGACGAGCTGCATCAAAAATATCTGGATGCCATCGAGACAGACGACATCATCTTTTACGGGTATCTGTATCAGGAGAAAAAGTGCTTCGGGTTGGATTATAACGACCTGCTCAATTATGTGCTTTATATTTTCAGCATTGATGAGGAAATCCGTTTGAAGTGGCAACAACGCCTGGAATATATTATGATTGATGAGTTTCAGGATATTGATAAAATTCAGTACCGGCTCATGGAAACGCTGTGTTATCACCATAGAAACCTGTTTGTCGTGGGCGACCCCGACCAGACCATTTACACTTGGCGCGGCGCCGATGTGCGGTACCTGCTGGACTTTGATAAAGTGTTCAGCCACACGAAAACAATCATGATGATGCAGAATTACCGGTCAACCCCGCAGATTTTGGCTGTTGCCAACTCGTTGATACGAAACAACAAAAAGCGCATTGAAAAGGATTTGATCCCGGTTTTGCCCGACGGCGCCCCGGTTGTTTACCACCACGCAAAGACCTCGACTGCGGAAGCCGAATGGATAGCGTATCAAATAAAAGCACTCACGGATAAAGGCGAAAAGCTCAGCGATATTGCAATTTTGTACCGCGCGCATTACCTCACCCGGACGCCGGAAGAGGTGTTTTTGAAAGCGGACCTGCCTTATGTGATTTACAGTGGTGTGCAGTTTTTCAATCGGATGGAGATAAAAGATGTGCTGTCGTACCTGCGTCTGATTGTTTACAAGGACGACCTCTCTTTCCTTCGGGTTGCAAATGTGCCCAAGCGTAATATAGGCGAGCGGCGCATGAAGTTCCTCAAAGAGTATGCGGCGCAGAACCGGTGTTCTCTCTATGAGGCTTTCGAGCGGACTGTTGACAATGAAATTTTCAAAAGCACGAAAGCAAGGCAGTTTCTAGCCATGATTGAGCGGTTTGCCGTCAATTATCATGAAAAGCCGGTTTCCGAGCTGTTAAGCGCGCTGCTGGACGAAAGCGGCTATGAGGAAATGCTGCGCACCGAAGGCAGCCAGGAACGGCTTGACAATTTGGCCGAACTCAAACAGGCGATTTATGAATATGAAACAACCTGCGGCGAAGAGTCCGCGCTGGAAAACTATCTATCTCATGTGGCAATGCTGACCAATACCGACACGCCTGCGGGCAAAAACGCGGTTAAAATGATGACGGTGCATTCCGCAAAAGGGCTGGAGTTTCCGTATGTATTTATCTGCGGGCTGAACGAAGGCGTTTTTCCGTCAAGGAAGACGCAGACGCTGGAGGGGATGGAGGAGGAGCGCAGGCTGGCTTTTGTCGCCTTTACCCGCGCGGAGAAAGGGCTTTTCCTTTCCGACGCGGAAGGCCGCAATTTAGACGGTTCTTACCGGTACCCTTCACGCTTTATTTTGAATGTGGATAAAAACCTGCTTGCCTGCACGGACGGACCGGATAACAGCCTGTTAGACGAAGCAAAATGGCATATTGAAATAAGTGAAAAACAGCTGGATACCAATGCTGCCGAACTGCCTTTCAAGCCGGGCGACCGGATTGTTCATTCCATTATGGGCGCCGGCGAAATTGTGGAGCTCAACACGGCGAAAGCAGCTTATGTGGTTATGTTTGACGACATCGGAACGCTGAGAAATATCAGTTTTAAAGCAAAACTGGAACCTGAAACGGATACAATCGATTAATAAAGCACCGGACACAAAAAACGCACTGTTTGCGCAGTGCTTAATTTTAAGACCTGTTGAGGGCTTCGGAAACCTGCGACAGTATAAAGGAAGATTTCTTTGGCAAAAACCGAAAAAGCCTGCAAACCAAAGCGGACAATCTCCGGGCAAATGAATAAAGGCAGGCACTTTGTAAAGGCCGGCTTGCATGAGGTGAAGGCGCACTGGAACACGCCGCGCCCCGGTTTCGACATGCCGTACAAAGAGTGGGGCTGGTCGACGCTGTGCAACGCTTTCGATGGGACGCACGGGGCAATGTTCGGGTTCCTGTCGTTTTCCACGAGCTGTTACCTGATTATGCGCTACTATCAGGTTGATACGATTGATTTTATGGTAATCAATCTGATCGGCGCGCCGCTGGGTTACCTATGGAGTATTCTCGGCTGGGGGATTACGGATAATCTCGGCCGTATGGAAAAAAGGACGGAGCGCAAGCTGATTGCCGTTTATTCCGCGGCAATTGTTGTAGGGCTGTCCTTTATTATTTTTACCCCCGTTTCCTTCGGGGAGTCCTTTATTCAGGGCTTCGGCAAGATTTTCGGCATTCAGGTTCTGCTGAGCGGTTACAACGCAATCCGGGATTTAATACTGCGGAAATACCTGATACCGAAATACGGGCGGTTTAAATTCTGGCCCTATGTCAACGCACCTTTGCGCATCATCGCAACGTGCTTCCTCCTGTTCTGGGATTTTAAGCAGTACAACTACGGCGATATGCTGTGGCGGCTTCACCTGGTTTTCTCCCTCCACAGCGGCCGCAATACGGCGGGTTATGTGGAAAACATGTACAAGTTCTCCACCACCAATAACGACGAGCGCCTGTTCCTGGAATGCTACCCCGTTAAAATTGGCGGTCTTTTAAAAAATATTATTGCGGATTGGACCGTTCCGATTCTCGCTATGCAGTTCGGTGGCCCGGAAAACATCCGGACGATGCGCTATCTCTATTTCCCCATCGCAATAGCAGCGCTTGCAGCGGTCCTCATCAGCGTCCCGAAAATGCGCGAGCGCCTGCCGCAGCCGCCCATCGGCAAGAAGGTCACTTTCAGCTTTTGGGAGGGTGTCACCGGGGTGCTCCGGAACAAATACCGCTGGATTACCATGATTTCCGGTATTTTCGACTTTCTCGGCGTCGGCGCAAGGCTGGCCCGCGACTGTATCTGGTTCTATATGCTGCGCATGACCGACGGCGTTTGGTTCGTGCTGCTGCGAACGGTCTGCGACCTTTACAATATTCCCGCCGAATTTCTCGCGCCTTTTATCATCAAGCGGTTCGACTTTAAAAAGCTGTACATGGTTTCCCGCGGGATTGCCGTTATCTGCGACATCTTTGAACTGCTGGCGGTTATTTTCTGCAACAATCAAAGCGTTGTCACGCTGGCGGTCGCCCTGCTGATACTGAATTTTATTTCCGGCTTGCTGACGGGCGCAAACGGCAAGGCGACGAACAATATGGGGCTCAAAATCAATGATTACCAGATGTGGCTCAGCGGCGAACGTTTGGAAAGTTTTTCAGGCATTTTCGGCTGGATCCAGGCTCCGCTCACTTACCTCATCGGCTTGATTGTTCCTCTGCTGTACAGAACCTACGGCCTGACATCCGACTATGATGTGCTGTTCAACCAGAGCGTGCGCATAAAAGTATGGGTTTTCGGCGCGATTTTGTGCATCGTCGGCGATATTGTCTGCATTATTCCGTATTCGTTCTTCAACTATTCCAACCGCAAGCACGACCAGATTATGGAAGAGCAGAAGGAGCGCACGGAGGCCGCTTGGGCGGAAGCCGAGGCGGAAGGCTCGCTGACACAGGACGGTGCCATCGGCCGGCCGTCAGTTTTTGCGGTTGAAGCGGACGAAGCGGAGCGGGCAGCCGCCCTGGAGCAAAAACGGGTCAAGCAAGCTGAACGGACAGCCGCAAGGGCAAACAAAAAGAAGTGGAAGATATTCCGCTTTTTCCGGGATGAAAAGGACTATGTTCCGCTGCCGGTTTACAATAAAACCGCGGCGGAAGGCTGGCAAAGAAAGCTGTTCCGGCAGGAAGACATCGAAGGCGCGATGGCAGACGCGGCTCTCTTTGAAGCAGACGGCGGGCAAATCAAACGGTACCTTCCGCCGAGAAAATTTGTGCTGAAAAAAAGTGTAAAGGCAACCGTTTCCATCGTTTTAGTGATAACAATCACGGCATCGCTTATGATTTCCTTTAAAACAGTAACCAACGCGAAAGCCGAAAAATACGTTTACTCGGACAACATCGACGGCAAAGGCTTAAGCGGATACTATCTGGAACAGTTCAGCGGCCTTTCCACGCAGACGGAGATCAAGCTGTACTACGCAAAAAAGGAAATCAAGCAGCCTCTTTGGCGGCAGTTTCTGGAATATTTCTCCATCGTTGACTCACCCCCGGATGTGTATGAAACCGGTAAAAACGGAAAATTCGCTCCACTCGTTGCGCTGGGAGATTTCTCCCTGCCGAACAACAGTTATCTGACAAGCATCGTTATCGGCCCCGAAATCCGGCATATCGGCAAATGGGTGTTTAACAACTGTCAGGCTTTACGCGAGTTTAAGGTTGACCCTGCGAACAAATGGTTTAAATCGGTTGACGGCGTTCTGTATACAATCGACGGCAAAGAACTGGTTGCCTATCCGGAAGCGAGAGGTTATAAGAGTAAAGAGTTCGCAAAATCCGGGGACAAAGCCTGGGTGCCTTATGATTCTTACAAAATTCACGAAGGCGTCACAAAAATATGGTATTATGCCTTCTACAAGGTGGATACGCTGACAAACGTCACATTCCCGTCAACACTCAAAGAAATCGGTGAAATGGCGTTTTGGACATGCTACGGTCTTGCAAGCCTGAAGCTGAATGAAGGTCTTGAGGTTATTGAAAAAGACGCCTTTTCGTATGATGTGAATCTGGCGGGTAATATCGTTTTTCCATCCACACTGCGGAGCATCGGAGATTTCGCCTTCAGCAAAGACGCAAAAATCACCGGATTCACATTCAATATGACGAAGACGCAGTTTGATGAAAGAGGGATAGCGGCCGAGGCGTACCGCTGGAATTACAGGACCGGCGCGTCAAGGGAAAGCCAGCTTAAATTTCTCGCTGAACAATCCGTCAGGTGAATTGCTCAAAAATAACACGCTATAAATCAGAAAATGAAAGGATTTTTTTTATGAAAAAGCTTGCAGGCAAAATCGTTGTTATTACCGGCGGTACAGCAGGTGTCGGCAAAGCGGTTGCGGATAAATTGAGAAAAGACAACACCATAATCGTTCTTTCACGCTCAGCCGAAAATAACGGTTCGACCTCTTTTGCCTGTGATGTCAGCAGCAAAGCAAAGGTTAAAGAAGTCTTTGATACAATAGGCGAAAAATACGGACGCATCGATATTTTATTAAACAATGCTGCTTATGATGTTTCCGGCGCTACGGAGCTGCTGTCGGAGGAAGATTGCCGAAGGCAGATTGATGTCAATCTTTTCGGCGTGCTTTTCTGCTCCCAATGTGCGCTTCCCTTTATGCACGCAGGGGCAAGGATTGCAAACGTCAGCTCAGTCGCCGCGATTTCTCCGTCGCCGTTCAGGGCGCTTTACAATGCTAGCAAAGCGGCGGTTGTGATGCTTTCGGCAAGCATGAGGTTGGAAACAAAGCCTTTCGGCGTTGATATTACAGCGCTTTGCCTTGGTGATATCGCAACGGATTTCCCTGCGCACTGTGTCAGAAATGTTGTAACAAACGAGCGTTACGGGGATACTATAGCCGCGGTGGACAGATTTGTTGACAGCTGGGGCAAGGAAAGAAAAATGCCTGTGGAAAAGGTAGCCGACATCATCTGCAAAATAATTGCGAAGAAAAAAACAAGTTACCGTCACATCGTCGGCAACAAATACAAGGTTTTTAATGTTATCAATATGTTTTTTCCAAACACAGTAATGAAAATTGTCTGTAAAATCAGTATGAAATAATCCGAACAAAAAAGAGACGTGTAAAGCTACAATACTTTACACGTCTCATGCTATAATCTTCTTCGAAAACGCTACCCGAACAGCCCCGTTGAGCTGTCCTCGTGCTCCACCATATTGTTACTGACAGTATCAAAGTTCGGCAACTCAAAATATCCTGTTCTGTGCGCTTTCATTTTCGCGCCGGAGAGGATATTTAAAGACATTTTGCCGACATTCATGCCCCGCAAAAGGAAGTTTGTTTTTATGCGCGTATCCTGAATATCACTGTATTTAAACATGGCCTTTTTTTTGGTAAAGATGCCGGTTGAATAATGAAAAACACTGTTGTCGAAAGCGATGGTTTTTGTTTTATAAGCGAGCCAGCCGCCCAGGGCGGAAAAAACGAAAACAAAAATGCAGGTTAAAGTGGAGTAAGAAAAGTAAGTTAAAAACAATAGAAGCGAAAGCATTGTCAGCAAAACCGTTTGCACGGCAGCGGGGATAAGCGCCGCCTTGTGGGAGGGGATTGCAGCGCCTTTGCAGGCAAAATCGGCGGAGCAAAGCGAAAGCACCCTTTCCATTTGCTTTTTGTCAACCAACAGGCAAAGCTGGGGGGTTTCCGCTTTTTCGTTGCCTAAGCCGACAACGGCGACCTCAATGGAGTAGAGCCCAAAAATCCTTGCCAATATGGGTTGCTTGACAAAAACGGCATTGACCTTTTCGTGTTCAAAGGTGTAACTCGTTTTTTTAATCAGCCCGCAGTTAATATAAAAGTTTTTGTCGTCTGTTTCAACTTTGTAGCCCAATAGATTAAGGGTGCCCCAAACCATTGCAGCTGCGCCGCCAGCGATAGCCAGCATGGCGACGGCGAAGGAACTCTGCGAATTCCATGTTGACTGCTGACCAAAATTCGGCGATACAAAAATGAAAAAAATCGCAAACAATCCCTGCAGTATCGGGATTGATAGTATTTTGTGACGGATAACCTCGGAAGGTGAAAATGAGATAACTTCCTCTCTTTTTACCGGTATGGCGGCAACAGTGTCGGAATCGGTTGTGCAGGTTTCAATGCCGGCTTTCATATCCGAGAGCGTCCTGCGCAGCTCCTCCGCCAGCGAGGATTGCAGTACAAAAGTAAAATTGGTCCGGTTCGCGGTGTGGGAGGAGTTCAAATCAAGCTTCACCTTGCTTGTGCCGACAAACCGCTCAAAAATGCTCCGCTCCAAGTTAACATTTGATATGTTTGCAATCGGCAGCTTAGAATATTTTTTAAAAAGTGTTTTGCGTTCAAAGATAAAATTCCGGTCTTCAATGTAGAAAAAAGTTTTGAGCCAATACCGGAAAGAAACACCCAACACAACAGCAACAAGCAGAATGAAAGCCATTCCGCCGAAAACGACAACGACGCTGTTCATATTGGTTGCTTCTACAGTTAAGTTTTGCCAAAACTCCGGCTTAAAAATCTCAGTGATGGAATTTTGAATACTGTTGGAACCAAAAATGAGAAGCATGAAAAATACAAAGCCCAACCGCTCAAAAATGATGGTGATATGGTTGCGGGTCGGTTTACTGAACATTGTCACCAACCCCTTTTGATCTAAGCTTGCGGCTGATTGAGGCGTTGAGGTAAAGCGCAATCGCGTCAGCCCTTTCCGGCTCCAAAAAGCGGAAGACTGCGGCGGAACCGGCTGTTGTAACAATAACCTTCGCGACACCAACCGCGGTGTCAAGCGGTCCGCACTTCACATCAATCTGATGGATTCTGTCAATCGGCACAATTGTCCTGGTGATAAACAAAATGCCTTCAATAATTTCTATTCTGTCCTCGGCAATCAGGTATTTGTAGCGCCGGAAACGGATTGGCGGCACAATAAAAAAGAATGCTATGCTAAAAACAAAGACGCATGAAAAAACAACAGCACCAAAGATGACGAGGCCTCTGATCAGCATTGAAAACAAGAAGAGCGCGGTGAAAAAAAGCAGAAAAGCAAGGCTTAACGCGCTGGTAATCCGCATAAGCTTCAGGGCTTTTTTTGAAAGAATTTCGTATTGCATGTTTGAGCTCCTTAATATAATCTGTTAGATTTTTTATTCATAACCTTTAATCATATCCTTGGTAAGATTGCCGCTGAAAAATTTGACGGTTTGTATTACTCTTTGCAAGGGGTTCGGATTCCATTCCGGGGGGTCCGCAGGTGTTATGCCTATTGCTTCAAGCTGCGGAACAAACCGTTCCATGCGTGCTGTGAAGTCTTTTGCATCCTTGATTTCGGGCTTTGTCCAGCCGGTTTCGGCTACAGCGGCAAAACGCGGATAAATCATATAGCTCATATGTTTAAAATCCCTCACATGCTCGGTCCAAATCGGAACTTCAACGCCAACGACATTATTAAAGTCATCTTCATTTATTCCCTTGAGCAAGGGGTTAAACTTATAGGTTTTATTTAAAGGCGTCATGCCGTACGGATAATCGGTGTAATAGTAAAAATAAGGCGAAATGATAAGTTTGCCGCCATTGTTTGCATAATCAACACTGAGTTTCTTTTTGTCCATCCACATTTGCACCAAAATATCATCATTTAACAAACCGCTTTTAAGGCTTTCGTTCCAAGCGATTGTTTTTCGGCCGTTTTGACGCAAATAATCGGCAATTCGGTTGACAAACCAACCCTGAAGTTCTTCCTCGTCGTTGAGCCCAAGCTCGCTTATTCGTCTTTGACAGTCTGGACATTCTGCCCAACGCTTTTTGGGTGCCTCATCTCCGCCGATATGAATGTATTTTGAAGGGAAAATATCCAATATCTCACTCAAAACATCAAAAACAAGCTCAAAGGTTTCGTCCTTTCCCGCGCAGAGGATATCGGGGAAAACGCCTTGCCTGGTTTCCACAGGAATTTGCTCACCTGTGCAGGAAACGCCTGGGTAGGAGGCTATGGCGGCAATCATATGGCCGGGCATATCTATTTCGGGGATAACATCAATGAACCGTTTTGCACAGTAATCCACGATTTCCTTCAATTCGCGCTTTGTGTAGTAGCCGCCGTATTCTTTGTTTGTATGCACTTTGCCAAAGTCCGAACTTGCGCGCGTTGAACCGATTTCATTCAACCGCGGATGGCTTTCGATTTCAATTCGCCAGCCTTGGTCATCGGTAAGATGCCAGTGAAAAACATTGAATTTGAGCAAAGCTGCGGCGTCAATCATCTTTTTAATGTCATCAAGCGCAGTCATATGACGAACCGAATCGAGCATAAAACCTCTGTAAGCATAAGCCGGTTCATCACGGATAGTTGCGCAGGGGAGAGTACCCTCGCCGGTTGCGGCAAGCTGTTTTAAAGTTTGTTTTGCGTAAAACGCACCGGGCTCACCGCCGGCGAGTATCTTAATGCCCCACTCGGATATGCTGAGTTCATACCCTTCCGGGTCGGCAATTTTATCGGTTATGGTCTGTGAGGATAAACGGATGTCAATATTTTCGACCGAAATATCCTCGCCAAGGTATTCAACAGAGTTTGGGTAGGGGATAATATTGAGCCCTTTCATAGCAGACGCTCCTCAATTAAATTTATGCCTATTGTACAGCAAAGTAAGTATAAAAGCAAACAAAATTGAAGGGGTTGCAACATAAACTGCTGCAACCCCAATGGTTATATTTTTTAAATCAGTCGTCGTCTTTTTTTCTTTCGTTGGTGCTTTTGATTGGTAATATTTCAACCTTGACCTTGTCTATTCTTCTGTCCTCAACCCGTAATACGGTAAAACGCAGGTTTTCGTATTCAACAATATTCATTTCACCGTCCTGCGGTAAAAAGCCCAGCAGACTTATGACAAAACCTGCCAAGGTATCATACTCACCCTCGGGGATTGCGGTGCCGACAAGCTCATCAACCTCATCTATTGCTGTTATGCCATCGATTGTAAAGGTTGTTTCGTTTATTTTTGAAATTTCCTCCGATTCATTGTCGTATTCATCCTGAATGTTGCCGACAATAGCCTCCAGCAAATCCTCAAGTGAAATCAGCCCGGCTGTGCCGCCGTATTCATCAACAACGATTGCCATTTGAACATGGCTGGCTGTCATTTCTTTAAAAAGTTCACCGCATCGCTTTGTTTCGGGGATATAGTAAGCTTTTCGCATTACATCACGAAGCACCTTGCCCTCGGGCAAATCATTGCCAATAAATTTCAGTAAATCTTTAATATAAACAATACCGATAATGTTGTCGAGGTCTTCTTCATACACCGGTATACGGGAGTAACCTTCATCCATGGCAATCTTCACAACTTCATCAAGAGGGTCATCAACATCAACCGCGGCAATGTTGGTTCGATGCGTCATAATATCGCTTACATCAATATCATCAAACTCGAAGATGTTGTTAATCATTTCTTTCTGGACTTCTTCAATAACGCCATGCTCTCCGCCAACATCAACAAGCATACGAATTTCTTCTTCGGTTACTGCCTTTTGGCTTGCATTCGGGTCAAAGCCCAAAAGCCGCACGAGCACATTTGTTGAAAACGAAAGAACTTTTACAAACGGCTTTGCAATTTTTGCTACAAAAAGCAAAATGCCGATAACTTTAAAGGACACTTTTTCAGGCACCTGCATGGCAATACGTTTTGGAACAAGTTCGCCTAAAACGAGCGAAAAATAGGACATGATGACGGTAATTATGATAATCGAAAATCCGCTTATAACACCTTGCCCGACATGGCCGATGTAAGGTATTTTTTCAATGAGCCCTGTCAGCTTATCCACAAATGCCCTGGAGGCAGAGGCAGAGGTTAAAAACCCTGCCAAGGTAATGCCGATTTGTATTGTTGAGAGGAAATTGCTGGAATTTGCGGTTAGCTTTAAAACTTGCTTTGCTTTTTTGTGGCCGTCTTCAGCCATCCGGGCAATCTTGTTATCATTTAGCGTGATAATTGCAATTTCGCTCATTGCAAAAAATGCATTCATCAGGATAAGCAAAAACAAGACAAAAAGCTGAAGAAAAATTCCTGAGGCAGTTGCAGAGCCATCCATTTTGGATTAACTCCTTTCAAAATTTGAATATAACAATTATACAGACTATTTTTACAACTGTCAAATTATAAAAAAGGCTGTGCGATGCGCTGTGGCGGCATGCGAATGCTTTCAGGTACTTTATCAGCTGGATTTGAATTGGAACAGCCATAATTGGAATGAATTGAGCAAAAACAGGTCAAAAAGTTATTTGTGTATGTAAATATTATTTATTCAAGGCTTACCATCTTCACAGCACTTACAATATATACAAATTATTAGTACTCCTACAGCTTATCTTTGCCCATTATTATACCATCTTTATGGTTTACATTCGCGTGTTAAAATGGTACTATATGCAGTGGTAAATAATATATTTTTGCATAATTCAAGGAGGAAGTTTTAAAATGGGAAGAAAATCAAAAACAATGAAAGGCAACGCCGCTGCCGCGTATGTTTCATATGCGTTCACGGAGGTTGCTGCAATCTATCCAATCACCCCTTCGTCTGATATGGCGGAAGAAACGGATGCGATGTCCGCGGCAGGCGTGAAAAATATTTTCGGCCAAACCGTGAAAGTCGCGGAAATGCAGTCTGAAGCCGGTGCCGCAGGCGCAGTTCACGGTTCCCTTGCTGCCGGCGCTCTTACAACCACCTACACGGCATCTCAGGGTCTTCTTTTAATGATCCCGAATATGTACAAAATAGCAGGTGAGTTGCTTCCGAATGTAATCGATGTTTCCGCCCGCTGTGTAGCCAGCCACGCACTTAACATTTTCGGCGACCATTCGGACATTTACGCTTGCCGTCAAACCGGTTATGCAATGCTTTGTTCAACGAATGTTCAGGAAGTTATGGATTTGGGCGCTGTTGCCCATCTTTCAACCATCAAGAGCCGCATACCTTTCGTTCATTTCTTTGACGGCTTCAGGACTTCCCATGAAATTCAAAAGATCAATGTGTGGGATTATAAAGAACTTGCCGAGATGGTGGACATGGACGCTGTGAACGCGTTCCGCCGCCGTTCGCTTAACCCGGAGCATCCCGTGCTTCGCGGTTCCGCTCAAAACCCCGACATTTTCTTCCAAGCGCGTGAAGCCTGCAACCCGTATTATGAAGAAGTTGTCAAGGTTACCGAAAATTACATGAATGAAGTGAACAGCAGAATCGGCACAAAATACAAACTGTTCAACTATTACGGCGCCCGCGATGCCGAAAAGGTCATCATTGCAATGGGTTCTGTTTGCGATACGATTGAAGAAACAATCGATTATTTAAATGCCAACGGCGAAAAAGTCGGCCTCGTCAAGGTCCGCCTTTTCAGACCGTTTTCCGCAAAGCATCTGCTTGCCGCAATCCCGGCAACAGTCAAGAGCATTTCGGTGCTTGACCGTACGAAAGAGCCCGGTTCTTTGGGCGAGCCTCTTTGGCTTGACATCGTCGCCGCTCTCAAAGATACCAAGTTCGAAAAAGTTCCCGTGTTCGGTGGCCGTTACGGCCTCGGCTCCAAGGATACGAATCCGAGCAGCATCATCTCGGTTTACCGCAACATGGAAGCGGCAAAACCGAAGAAGCGTTTTACAATAGCCATTGATGATGATGTCACCAACCTTTCACTTAAAAACAAAGAAAATCCGGATACAACTCCCAAGGGCACCTTCTCCTGTAAATTCTGGGGTCTTGGCGCGGACGGCACCGTCGGCGCAAACCAAAACTCCATTAAGATTATCGGCGACAATACCGATATGTATGCTCAGGGCTATTTTGCCTATGACTCCAAAAAGTCCGGTGGCATCTCCATCTCCCATCTGCGTTTCGGCAAAAAGCCGATAAAGTCCACTTATTATATCCACAAGGCGGACTTCGTCGCCTGCCACAACCCCTCCTATGTTGACAAATATAAAATGGCAGAGGATTTGAAAGAGGGCGGCGTATTCCTGCTGAACTGCTCATGGTCCGCAGCGGAACTTGACACCATGCTGCCCGGCTCCATGAAACGTTATATTGCAAAGAATAAGATCAGCTTATACACAATCGATGCAACGCACATTGCGGTTGAACTCGGGCTCGGCGGGCGCGTCAATACAATTCTTCAGGCCGCTTTCTTTAAACTGACCGGCATTATTAAAGAAGATAAAATTGTGAAGCTCATGAAGGATGCCGCAACGAAATCTTACTCTGCAAAGGGTGAAAAAATTGTTGCTATGAACCACGCCGCCATTGACCGCGGCTTTAGCGGCGCAGTAAAGGTTAACGTACCAGCCGCATGGGCTAAGGCTTCCGATGTATTGACGGAGACAGAAGTTTTAACAGACCGTGCGGACTTGAAGAAGTTCGTCACCGATGTTCTTCATCCGGTAAACGCTCAGCTTGGCGACAAGCTTCCGGTTTCTATTTTTGCCGATACCGCAGACGGCACATTCCCGCAGGGTTCCTCGGCATTTGAAAAACGCGGCATCGCGGTTGACGTGCCGACATGGATCCCCGAAAACTGCATTCAGTGCAACTACTGCTCATACGTCTGCCCGCATGCGGTTATCAGACCGTATGCGTTAACCGACGATGAAGTAGCAAAAGCACCAAAAGGCATGAAGATGAAACCGCTCAACGGTGTTGCCGGCCTGCAGTTTGCATTAGCTATATCATCGCTTGACTGTTACGGCTGCGGTTCCTGCGCCAATGTCTGCCCGGGCACAAAGGGCAATAAAGCACTTGTGATGAACCCGCTTGCAACCCAGCTGCCGGAGCAATTAAACTTCAATTACGCGCTTAAACTACCGGAAAAAGCGGAAGTATATGCCAAGTTTGCCGATTCCACTGTCAAGGGCAGCCAGTTCAAGCCCCCGCTGCTTGAGTTCTCAGGCGCTTGCGCAGGCTGCGGCGAAACACCGTATGCTAAACTTGTTACCCAGCTCTTTGGCGAAAGAATGTACATCGCTAACGCGACGGGCTGTTCTTCCATTTGGGGCGGTTCCGCTCCCAGCACCCCTTATACAGTCAACAAACAAGGCAAAGGCCCGGCGTGGGCAAACTCCCTGTTTGAAGATAACGCTGAATACAGCTATGGCATGCTGCTTGCAAACAATCAAATTCGCAGCCGTTTGGAAACGAGCGTTGCCGCTCTTGCGGAATGTTCCAAAGGTTGCTGCGAATCCTCCGAAATCGCTCAGGCTGCTAAAACCTGGCTCGAAACAAAGGAAGACGGCAACTTGAACGGCGCGGCCTCCGATGCTCTTTTGAAAGTTATTAAAGCAACCGATTTTGATAAGGACTGTTGCAAAGAAGCGGTTGAAACAATCTTGACCGACAGCGACTTCCTCGCGAAGAAATCCGTTTGGGCCTTCGGCGGCGACGGTTGGGCATATGATATCGGCTTTGGCGGTTTGGATCATGTGCTGGCGCAGAATGAAAATATAAACCTGCTTGTTTTTGACACCGAAGTTTATTCAAATACCGGCGGACAGGCTTCAAAATCAACACCGGTCGGCGCAATCGCAAAGTTCGCGGCTGCAGGCAAGACCATTAAGAAAAAGGATTTGGCTCAGATAGCGATGAGTTACGGTTATGTTTATGTTGCGCAGGTCGCTATGGGTGCAGATTACAACCAATGCATTAAAGCTTTCAAAGAAGCTGAGAATTATAACGGTCCCTCTATTATCATCGCCTACGCACCCTGTATCAACCACGGCATCAAGGGCGGCATGGGTATCAGCATGACTGAGGAGAAAGCTGCTGTTGCAGCAGGTTATTGGCACAACTTCCGCTTTGACCCGAGACTTACCGAGGAAGGCAAGAACCCGTTCAGCCTTGACAGTAAAGCTCCTTCGGAGAGCTATCGCGATTTCATCATGAACGAGGTTCGTTACAGCTCGCTGTTCCGTGCGCTCCCTGCCGGTGCCGACGCACTGTTAAGCCGTTCGGAAGCGGATGCCAAGGAGAAATATGAACATCTTCTCCGGGTAAAAGAAATGTACAGACCGGCAGAGGAAGTTAAGCCCGAAGCATAAGCGTTGCAAGAAAAGACTAAATACGCACAAGCGGTGGAAGCGAAAGCGGAAACCGCTTTTTTATATTGAAAACTAAGCAGTAAACGAGAACTATAATGGTTGCATTGACATCTGGGCCGTTGTATAATATTAGAAAATACTTACTGAATTGTATATGAATGGGGGATGCTGAATGGAACGCTGGGTTGCTGCTGCTTTTTACATAGCCTGTGGGGCGACGGTAATTTTAACAACCCTTCAAATGCGCAAAGCAACGAGGCTAAAAAGGTTTTTGGCAAGCGTAGTTCTGTTTATTGCAGGGTTCGTAGCTTTTTGCTGCCAAAGAAACTTTATCCGTTTCGGCTACTTTATTTTGGGCGGACTGCTTTTCTCCGTAGTCGGAGTGGTTCTGCTCGGTGCCCGTAAAAGCAAAGTCTTGCGGGCTATGGGAGCCGTCGTGTTTATTTTTGTTAACATCTTCTATTTTTTTGCATTTAAAAATAATCTGTCTGACGAGTTTGCCACTGGACCGTTCAACATCCTGTTTTTCGCAGCACTGGTTGTTTTTATGGATTTTGGCGGACTTGCTTTTTTGGCAGGCGAAAAAACCTTTGCGCTTAAAAACTTGCTATTGCTGCCGAATGTGATCATAACATCCGTAACCGCGTCGCTCGGAATTTCTCTGGGCATCCGTTATTTAGATGTCGAGTCTTACAGTATAACCCTTGGCCTGTTTCTGGTTTTTGGCTCCGTGCTTTTCGCAACTGCCAATCTTGCCGTGTGCAAATCATTTGTTAAAACCGAATGGTATGATTTGAACAGCAAAACGTATTTTTTTGAAAAGTACGCTGTTCCGGCATACTACATCGGTCAGTTGCTGTTTGTTGCAAGCATGCTGTTTGTGCGGATACGCAGGCAATAAGGATACGAAAGATCTGTGCAAACGTTTATCAAGGAAGAAGGATGATTATCATATGTTTATACGAAGAACACTTATTACCCTGTTGGTGATTGCTTTTTTGCTTTCCTTGAGCGGTTGCTCTTCCAAAGATTACTCAACGGAACCGGCAGCAGAGAAAATGAGTACAATTCCTGTGGATACGAAACCGGGAGCGCCAAAAATCATTATTGCTGAAAATGGCAGGAGCGGGTATGTTATTGTAAGGGGGAAAGATGCCGGACGCAGCGAAGTGTTTGCCGCGGCTGAGCTTGCCAAGTATATCAAGCAATCCACGGGTGCACAGCTGGCTGTTGTAACGGATGAGTTGCCGGAGACTGTCAGGGAGATACTCGTAGGCAAAACAAATCGCTCGGAAGACGGACTGGTTAACCGGAAGTCGCTTGGCACCGACGGGTTTTTGATTAAAGCAGTCAATAAAAAACTGATCATCGCCGGTGGTGAAGTCAGAGGAACTCTTTTCGGCGTTTACGATTTTCTTGAGGATTTTCTGGGATGCCGCTTTTTTACAGCCACGCTTGAAACAGTGCCGCAAATCAGAAAATTGGCTGTGAATAAATCCGTTGATGTTTCCGAAAAACCGCTTCTGAATTTCCGCGATACGCTTTGGAAAAGCACCTTTACCCCGGAGATACGGGGCAAATTTCGCCTGAACGGCGAACTGATGCCCGGCTTTGACGGGAGCAAGCCCCTGAACAAAAACTTTGATACCATTCAGCTTTTTTGCGGAACAATTTTTCAGTATGTTGGTCAGAAATACTTCGATTCACATCCCGAATACTTCGCGATGAATGAAAACGGCGAGCGCATAACTGACCAAGCCTGCTTTTCGAGCGAAGGGTTGTATAACACCGTGCTTAAATTAATACGCAAGAGTTTCAGAGAAAATCCGAATCTGATTTGCTTTTACATTACCCCCAATGACAACCCGAATTACTGCCAATGTCCCAAATGTGCGGCGCTTGACAAACAAGAGGGCAGCCATTGCGCTTCCACCCTCAACTTTGTCAACAGAATAGCAAATGCGGTTAAGGATGAATTTCCCGGCAGAACGATAAACATGCTGGCGTACATGTATACGCGGACGCCCCCGAAAACAATCATACCGGCGGAAAACGTAGTGATTCAAATCGCCGCCGAAGACAGTTATTATATGAAACCTTACAAAGAAAGCAGCCCCAGGCTTGTCAGCGATTTGACGGGCTGGGCAGCTAAGAAAAGCAATCTGCTTGTTTGGGATTATACGACGAATCACGCCCATTTCAACATTTTGTATCCGAATGTTAAGGTGGCAATCGAAAATGTCAAATGGTTTTATGAAAACGGTGCGACCGGCATATTTCTGCAGGGCAACGGTTATGACATTGGCGGAGAATTCGGTGAGCTGCGCGCGTTCATTGCCGCAAAAATCCTTTGGAACCCATATTGCGACATTGACAAGGACATCCGTGAATTTATGCAGGCTTATTATGGGGACGGATACACGAACATTCTGAAATTTATCGATTTCACAGCCGGCAAGGCAAATGCCGATTGGCACGGCGGAGACGCGCTGCGAACCATTACGCTTACAAACAGCGATTTGAAATACTGCGATGCTTTATGGGATGCGGCGGAATCGGACATTGGCAGCGCAACGCAGCTCTTTAATGTCGGGCGTTCGCGCATTCAGCTGCGTTACTATAAAAGCATGGCGCGGAAACTGGAATTCAGCAACCTGAATCTATTTCGAAAAATCAGTGAAAACCAAAAACTGTATGATGACATGAAAGCGTCCGGCATTCAGTATATCCATGAGGGGCGGCGTATTAAACCGGAAAAACCGAACCTGCTGCAAAGCGCCGACAAGTGGAAGGAAAACGAGGCCCGCTGGTTTTAACCGAAACAATTAAACGTTAAAGGGACGAGTCTGCTGACCCGCCCCTTTTTTATTTATTGTTAAATCTATAATTACAAATTCGGCATCCTGAAGACGTTTTTCTTTTCAAGCGCCAGTCCCAAAGGCAGACCTAAACCATAACAAACAATCATTTCGCCAAGCGCGACCCAACTGGCCGAGACTAAAAACCCGGTTAAACTCGCTCCGCCGGGCAGAAAAAAAGTGATTTCGGCACCGACTATCAGCGCATTAAATAAAACCGGAGCGAGAGGGGCCAAAAACGGGATATTTTTGATGCGGATATTGCGAAGCATCCATGTAAATGCTGCCGCGAGCGCTGTCGCAAGTGTGCCGCAGAGAATATCAACAATGCCGTACGGGCTGCCAAGGTTACCGATAAAACAGCCGACAATTAATCCGGGGACTGCGGCTGGGGTTAGTATCGGCAGAATAGTAAGCGCTTCGGAGATTCGAAACTGAACAGGGCCGTAGGCAAGCCCCCAAATGGCAGAGAAATAAGTGAAACCCGCATAAATTGCAGCAATCAGCGCGCTTGTAACGACAAACATGGTGCGGGAGTTTTTCATGGACTAACCTCCTAATGCTATCTTGCTCCTATAGATATGCACAAAGTGCCGATAATCGTTCTGCCGCGATATCAGCGCGGATAGCTGATTTTTCGTATTCCTCAGCTGAGGTAACTCCGGTTAAAACAAGCGCGGTCGGGATGCCGTGATTTGCTCCAATGGCGATATCTGTTGCCAAACGGTCGCCGACAAAGGCTAACTCATCTTTTTTACAGCCGAGCAAGCGGGTTATATAATCGACCGTCGCGGTCATCGGCTTGCCCATTACTATAGGACGTTTGCCGGTTGAGGCGGCGAACAGCTCAATCATCGAGCCTGTATCCGGCATATATCCTTCGGCCGTGGGGCAGTTAAAATCAGGGTGGGTGGCAATATAGATGGCTCCGCCATCAATAAATTTTACCGCATCCCACATTTTTTGATAGGTAAGCGTGGTGTCAAAACCCAAAACAACGATATCAGGGTTTTCTTTTACCAATCTAATATCTGCTTTTGCAAAATCAGCCTCCAAAAGCTCATTTCCAAGCAGAAAAACACTTTTTTGAGGATAATGGTGTTTTATGTAATCAATTGTAACGTGGGAAGATATGATTATTTTATCATCTGTAACCGGGAAGCCCATTGCTTTAAGCTTCGTTTTGCAGGCATCAACGTTGTTTGAGGAGTTATTGGTGAAAAAATAAAAATCACGCCCCGTTTCTTTTAAACGCTCAATAAAAGCAAAAGAGCCTTCGATTAAATGTTTGTCAAGATAGAAAGTCCCGTCCATATCAATTATAAAATATTTTGTTCCTGAAAAAATTGCTTTATCAGCCATTGAATAGCCTCCTAACTTATTGCAGAAAGTCTAACATAATCCGGCATTAAAAACAAGGGCGGGGTCCCTTTATTTGCTGAGGCGTTGCTAATTGAGGGGTGCATTTCAATTTTATGAATTGAAGACGGTGAAACGTAATCACTATAATTGACAAACAATGCAAATTGGTGTATTATAACAATGTTATTTAATTATAATAATATTTGATGTATTGCAGGGGGGCGGAACTTGTGATAAATTATAATTTGAAAAGACTGCGTCTTTATTGCGGCTTGACTCAGAAGCAGATTGCCGATCAGCTGAATATTGACCGCTCCACCTACACATATTATGAAACCGGAAAAACCGTACCTGATGTGGAAACACTCAGAAAACTTTCAAGGCTTTATTATATTACGCTGGATACCCTTGTCGACAGCAAAATAGATTTGAATAAAGTAAAGCTTACTTTTAGTGAAGATGAGAAGGTCGGAGAGGATAAGACCAACCTGTTTGCGGAGTTGATTAACAACCATATAGAACTGGGCAAAGGAAGGCTTAATTTGGGCGGGGGCGAAGCGCCGGCAAAAGAAAAGCCAAAATTATTGTTTAACGATTTAACGATTCAGGAGCAGAACGTCATCATGCTGTTCAGACGGTGCAAAGACAAGGAAAAAGCAGTTCGTTTGTTTCATGAGTTTGTGGTCTCGGGTGGGGAAAACAGTTCCGAGACTGAAAACAGTTAAAATTTGATTTCGCAACTTAAATAGTGAAAGGTAAAAATTTGGTAAAATACCGAAATTTTTACCTTTATTTTTTTTAACTTCAAAAAATTATTGCTATATAAAAATATAAACACGAAAAATTACTAATATATGAGACTTTTTTAGAAGAATTCCGAGAATATTCAAAAAAATTCAAAAAAAGTCAAAAAACAGAAACAAGAAAAAAATCAACTTCTTGTGGTATTTTTGTTGACAAGGGGCATATGTTGTGATATTATCTTACTATAAACATTAAATTGGTGATTAATTCTAGCATTGTCCCATCTTTGGTACAAAAAATCTCAAATTTACCGAACATTTGTATTGACAAGTAAAAAAACAGTGGTATAATTATGATTGTAAGAACAAATGTTCACTACATTTTGAGGAGGAATTATTTATGATAGCAATCTTTGCAGTTCAAACCACAATAGAAATCATCGCAGCGTTGTTACTCATTTGGGGGTTCATCAACGAAAAGAAGTTTATAGCGTTTGAAAACAAGCTTGCACATGCAATTGCTGTTAACATTCGCAACTACCGCCGTCGCAAACTTGCCGAGCAAAAGCAAGTATTGCTTAACGCACAGCAACCGTTGCCGGCAAAACCTTTCTGTGTTCCTTATGTTATGGTTGAATACTCACCGAAATTACAGGATTGTCAAAGTTGGGTTGCCTAAACGTTCTTTTAAAAAGGCAAGAAGTGCGGAGTTTTCCGCACTTCTTTTTTTGAGTATAACCGGAGAAAAACTGATTTGTCAGTTTGATATTTATTTAACTGTTTTTAAACTTTAAACCATCTATCATTCGCTTCTTTTCATCCCACAGTGCTTGAGAAAGGTCAATATAGTAGTTATGCGGGTTTTCAAAACGCAGAACTTCTTCCCAGAGGGTATCAACTTGTTGCGAGCAATAAATTCGTATTTCCTCTAAATTCGGGCGTTCATAAACACATTTACCTTTTTCAAACAGTCTTTGCAGCAGGGGACGGGCGACAAAATTATTTACGATTTTTCTTTTCCATGTATAATCCGGGTCAAACAGCTCATACGGATCATTTTCGTTAATCTCTTCGTTTGCGAGTGTAATCAGGTCTGCAATCGCCTTGCCGGAATCTCTGTCAAAAAGACGCCAAACCTTTTTAAAGCAAGGGGTGGTTATTTTTGTAACATTTTCGCTCAGCTTAATCTTTGGTTCAATTCTGCCTTCTCTCTCAACTGCGCTGAGTTTATAAACGCCTCCGAAAATCGGTGATGATGCTGAAGTAATAAGTCGTTCGCCAACACCAAAGGTATCTACCATGGCGCCTTGGTTGAGGATGTCTCTGATTATATATTCATCGAGTGCATTAGAAGCGATGATTGCACAGTCGGGGAAACCAGCCTCATCAAGAAGTTTGCGGATTTTGCGGGAAAGGTATGCAATATCACCGCTGTCAATTCTAACAGACTCTGGGCGAAAGCCTTTGGTAACAACTTCCCTGTTAAAAGCCTCAATTGCATTTGGTATGCCGGATTTTAAGGTATTATAAGTGTCAACAAGCAGCGAGCAGTTAGCAGAATATTCACGCGCATAGGCACAAAAAGCCTCAAGCTCACTGTCAAACATCTGTATCCAACTGTGCGCCATTGTCCCCAATGCCGGCACACCGAAACTCCTCTGGGCGAGCGTGCAGGCGGAACCAACGCAACCGCCGATATAGGCGGCCCTTGCACCATAAACAGCCGCATCAAAACCCTGCGCTCTGCGTGAACCAAACTCCACAACGGCGCGCCCCCCAGCGGCTCTGACAACCCGGTTTGCTTTTGTTGCAATCAGACTTTGGTGGTTAATGCAAAGCAAGACCATTGTTTCAATAAATTGCGCTTGAATAATCGGACCTCTAACAGTAACTATCGGCTCACCGGGGAAAATTGGCGTGCCCTCCGGTACAGCCCAAACATCACAATTAAATTCAAAACTTGCAAGATAGTCAAGGAATTCATTTTTAAACCCTTTATCGCGCAGAAAATCAATATCGTCTTTTGTGAAGCGCAGACTCTCCAGATATTCAATTAACTGCTCAACGCCCGCCATAATTGCAAAACCGCCGGAATCCGGCGTACTTCGAAAAAACATATCAAAATAAGCAATCGTTCCGTCAAGTCCGCTTGAAAGGTAACCATTGGCCATTGTAAGCTCATAGAAGTCGACAAGCATCGTCATGTTGCTGCATTTGTAATTTTCTTCTTTCATCAGTTAACACGATTCCTTTCCAAAAACAAGAATATTCCGTTCACATTATAACACGATATAGCTTTTTTTAAAACCTGATTTTTTAGCGTTCTAAAAAAATCCTATTTTATACTTTATGTAACAAGCGACTATCTAAATAAGAATAAATATTGTTTAAAAAAAGTTTGTTTATCGGTTGAATCGTGTGAAAAATTATAAAAACTATTGTCATTTTTGTGATTTTTGCAAGGAAAAAAAGAAAAAATAATTTATTTTTAAAATTTTATTATAAATATTATTGCTTCAAAAAGTCAGTAAATTGTGAGAAAAGTGCAATAATGTGGACGAAATAGCAATAATGTTGAAAAGTATTGTTAAACATGCACAACCATAGTCGGATATCAGCAATTTGTTTCATTAAATATGTGAAAATAGTTCACAACACAAATTTATTTTTAGAATAATAGTTGACTATGGTTTTTTATTGTGATATGATATAGGCAACTTAAGAACGATTATATGTACTTAAGTATAAGCGCAGACAAAATATTATACGCAACGTAATAAAATGTCTGTTACATGAAAAGCATGTACTGTTTACAAATTCGGCGCATGCAAAAAAAAAGATGGGGGTAATATTATGAGAATCAGGAAACAAGCATTGGGAGATCGCAACATCGTCGGGTCCAAAATCGAGCAACAGCGCAAATCTATCAACATGAAGCAAAAAGACCTTCTCACGCAGCTCCAAATTAAAGGTATCGACCTTAATGCATCAGGTCTTTCAAAGCTCGAAGGTCAATTACGTTATGTAACTGATTTTGAACTTAAGGCTCTTGCAGAAGTCCTCGGCGTTACAGTTAACTGGATGTTGGAAATCGACTAATATCCTTTTAGCAAAACAGCAGTTTAGTGTGGAGATTAGACTACTATTCGGCAAGCAATGATTAGTTTATATGGAATGGCGGGCGAAAGCTCGCCATTTTCATATTTTTTTGTTATGGCTATTGAAAGAATATCATTTCTAAGTTAAAATATAAACAATATTTACCGGGTACAAAAAACAAAAAAAGGAAGTGTTCTGATGGCAGTTTTCAAATCTTTCCACGCAGTCCGGCCTCTGCCGCAATACGCCGCCGAGGTCGCAGCTTTACCCTATGATGTTATGAACAGCGCTGAGGCCCGTGAAATGGTGAAGGGTAAACCAAACTCCTTTTTACATGTCGACAAAGCGGAGATTGACCTTCAGCCAGATACCAACCTGTATTCACCGGATGTATATTTAAAAGCAAAAGAAAACCTCAACAAATTGGCTGCGGATGGAATTTGCAAAGAGGATAAACAATCGTCAGTTTATATCTACCGTCAAATAATGAACTCACGCAGCCAAACCGGTCTTGTGGGATGTGTTTCAATTGACGACTACCTTAACAACAAAATTAAAAAGCATGAACTGACAAGGGCTGATAAAGAGGCTGACAGAATTAACCATGTTGACATCTGCGACGCAAACACAGGGCCGATATTTCTAACCTATCGTGAAGATAAAAATATTTCAGCAATAGTTGAGAATTTCAAGAATAACAATGAGCCTGTCTATGATTTTGTAACTGCGGAAGGTATTTCAAATACCGTTTGGGTGGTTGAAAGTCCCGAGCTTATTGCAAAAATCACCGAAATGTTTGCCAAAACAGACTATTTATACATCGCGGATGGTCACCACAGAGCAGCTTCAGCTGTTAAAGTCGGTCAAAAACGCAGAGAGGCAAAGCCTGACTTCACGGGGGAAGAGGAATTTAATTTTTTCCTTGCCGTTGCCTTTCCGCAAAATGAGCTTGCAATTATGGATTATAACAGATTGATTAAAGATTTAAACGGTCTATCACCTGAGGAGTTTCTAAAAAAAGTCGGCGAGAAATTTACAGTTGAAGCCGCGAAACCGGGCGAGCCTTATAAACCCGGCGAAAAACAAACCTTTGGCATGTATTTACAAGGCAAGTGGTATAAACTAAAAGCGAAAGAAGGAACCTTCGACAAAGAAAATCCGGTTGAACGCCTGGATGTTTCTATTCTGCAAAACAATTTAATTTCGCCGATTTTGGGAATTGATGACCCGAGAATAGATAAGCGCATTGATTTTGTCGGCGGCATAAGGGGACTTGGCGAATTGGAACGCAGAGCAAACGCGGATATGGTAATGGCGTTTTCAATGTACCCCACCACGCTTGATGATTTAATGGCAATTGCCGATGCTGATGAAATAATGCCGCCAAAATCCACATGGTTTGAACCAAAGCTGCTCAGCGGTCTTTTTGTCCACAAACTTAATTCAAACAGTTGAGTGCAAAGCATATAATTTAACTAACTTGCCATTAACCGCAAAAAGCTTAAACTTTTGCGGTTAATGGCTTTTTTTAGGCTCTTTGCTTGACTTAAGCGGTCACTTTGTTGTATTATATTCAATAATATTAAAATAGGCGGTGAAGAAATGTCAACTTACATTTCTCCAATTTCAAATGAAACCCTTACTGATCTTTGCAAAGAATTGGGAAAAGACAGCAAGATAAATTCGGCTGATTTTGACCGATATGGCGTAAAAAGGGGTCTTCGTAATTCGGACGGTACCGGTGTTATGGCGGGATTAACAAAAATTTGCAGCGTTGAGGGTTATTACATCAACGACGGTGAGCGTGTTCCGAAAGAAGGCAGACTTATTTATCGCGGTATTGATATGCTTGAAATTGTTGAAGGGTGCCATAAGGAAGATCGTTTTGGATTTGAAGAGGTTGCCTGGCTGTTGCTTTTCGGCAGTATGCCGTCTCAAAAACAGCTCGACAGTTTTTGCTCCTTACTTGCCCAATGCAGGGAATTGCCGGAAGATTTCATAGAAGATATGATTATGAAGGCGCCTTCACCCGATATAATGAACAAACTCGCTCGTTCAGTTATGGCGCTTTACTCTTATGATAAAAATCCGGACGATACCTCAATCGAAAATGTTCTGCGTCAATCAATTCAGCTTTTGGCTCAGCTGCCAACTATTATGTCCTATGCTTATCAGGTCAAACGCCGCCACTACTACCATAAGAGTTTGTATATTCATCCAATCAAGCCGGAGCATGGTACAGCGCAAACAGTGCTTAACTCGATTCGTTCAGACCGTAAGTTTTCGCTCACCGAAGCCAGGCTGTTAGACCTTTGTCTTATCCTTCACGCCGAGCATGGCGGCGGAAACAACTCAACCTTTGCAACCCGAGTGCTGACTTCAAGCGGTACGGATACATATTCGGCAATTGCGGCAGGTATCGGCTCACTGAAGGGTCCCAAGCATGGCGGCGCCAATATTAAGGTTGCTCAAATGCTGCAGCTTATGCAGGAAGAAATAGCCAATCCGACCGATGAGGGGCAGGTAGCCGATTATCTAATAAAGCTAATAGACAAACAGGTTGGTGACCATTCCGGTTTGGTTTATGGTATGGGCCATGCTGTTTATACTCTTTCTGATCCCAGGGCGTTGATACTTAAAGAAAATGCATCTAAGTTTGCACAAGAACAAGGCTACGAGGATGAATTCAGGCTAATCGAGCTTGTTGAAAAGCTGGCTCCGGAAGTGTTCTACAAAGCAAAGGGCGATAAAAAGAAAATCTGCGCAAATGTTGACCTTTATTCTGGACTTGTATATAAAATGTTAAAAATCCCGGAGGATTTATATACACCGTTGTTTACCATTGCAAGGGTTGCCGGTTGGTCAGCACACAGAATAGAAGAACTGCTTACGGGCGGCCGTATTATGCGCCCTGCCTACAAGAGCGTTTCATTGCCGCGCAACTATGTTCCGATTAATGAAAGAGCTGAGAATTTTATTGGCAATACTGGCGAATATGTGCCCAGCGAGGAAAGAGTTTAACACTAAAAAAAGTTTAAGAGGCGATGATTATCCTTATGGAAAAAAGTAAGTTTGGGATTAATGCAAAGTTTTTACTCGGCATTTTTTCGGCAGCGATAATTTTGGTGCTGCCTTTGCGTGTGTACCAATATTTGTATATAATCGAGCCGGGAACAGGTTTTTATGAAAAAACAAATTTCAGCATACCTCTTATGTATGCGCTGTTGTTATTTTTTAGCGGAGTAATATTTTTAACTGCCTGGATGAAAAGAAAAGCAACATTTTACAAGAATACAGCAAGAAAAAAACCTGTTTTAGCCATAACCTCTTTTATTGTTGCTATAACCATGATTGTTGATGCAGCTATTGAATCGGGAAGGTATTCTGCACTGTATAACGGCGTTCAGCAAAACTCAGGTTACGATATTGCTATGACGGGCACTGCGGGCGGCCTAATGAAATCCGGCGTATTGCCATTGCTGTTTGAGGTTATCTTTGCCATTCTTGCATCATTGTTCTTTACCATTATGGGGTTAAACTATTTAACCGCAAAGTCAGATGGCTCGCATTATAAGTTGCTTGCCATAACGCCTCTTGCATGGTGCATCTGCCGAATTCTGCACCGCTTTATGCGAACCATCAGTTTTATTAAGGTGTCCGACCTTTTTTATGAATTGTTCATGTTGGTTTTTCTGATGCTTTTCTTTATGGCTTTTGCCCAATTGATATCAAGGGTAAACCATACCGGCACAGATTGGAAACTTTTTGCCTTTGGGTTGCCGGCAGCTTTGTTATGCTTACTTTGCTTTGTGCCAAGAATTGCGATGCTTATGATGGGCAGAGGCGAAATCTTGGCAGACCTTTCACCGCCTGAATATTGTGATTTTGCAATAGCACTGTTTATAGTGGCTTTTCTTATCAGCAAGGTTCATATTTCAAAGAAAAAGGAACAGGTATAATCAATTGGGGCAGGATTTTTTCCAAAACATGCGCGTTGCCGCCGAGCAGGTGGCAATACTGTATATTATAGTTGCAGTAGGCGTTATAGCAGATAAGACAAATATGTTCACCGAAAAGACAGCAAGGCAATGTACAAACCTGCTGTTCTATATTATCACCCCTGCCGTCATCATCAAGTCATTCCTTGAAATAAAGTATGACGCGCAAACGGCAAGGGGACTTTTTATTGCCATCGGGTGCGGACTTCTGCTTCATTTCGTGGCGGCTGTCATCAACATCCCCTTTTTCCGAAAAGGCGACAGAAGCAAGGGCAGCGTGCTTAAATTTGCCTGTGTCTATGGCAACTGCGGCTACATGGCGTTGCCGCTGGCAAACGCTGTTTTGGGCGCAGAAGGCGTTTTTTACTGTTCAGCTGTTATCATGGCATTTCAGATGTTCGTTTTCACACACGGGATTTTCATCATGTCCGGGTCTGACGAAAAAGGCAAGGTTCATTTTGAACTGAAAAAGCTTTTAATAAACCCCGGAACAATAGGCGTCGCAATCGGTCTGCCTCTTTTTCTGCTGAAAGTAACGCTGCCGCATATTGTTTTCCAGCCTTTATTTTATGTTGCCAGCATGAACACCCCGCTGGCTATGCTGATTTTCGGTGCGTACCTTTCAAAAATCGAGCTCAAACAAATCTTCAGCGACGGCAGAATTTTAATTGTCGCTCTTTTTAAACTGATTGTTTTGCCGCTTGTTATGATGGGCATTTTCAAGATGTTCGGCTTGACCGGCACTTTGCTTTCGGCTTTGATTATTTCCGCGAGCGCACCGACAGCCAACAATACAGTTATTTTTGCGGCGAAATACGGCAAAGATTCTGTTTTTGCCTCAAAGACAGTAGCAATTGTCAGCATTATTTCTATTGTAACTATGCCGTTTATGATTGCACTTTCAGGCGTGGTGTGATAGTAGGGTGGGGGCTTGCTCCCGCCGTACAAATGGAGTGGCAGTATGGAAAGTAATATAAAAAACATCATGGATTCTGTTTCGCCCGCATGGAGCGTTTGCGACGCATCCGTGCTGCAAGGCGGTATCTTACCTTGTAATGGGTCAACAAATATACCTGAGGGAGCGACGAGCATACTTGTCGCTCTTTTTCCTTATTACCTTGGTGAAGACAAGTATTACA
>CAYNMU010000020.1:0-30269 GCA_964398395.1 uncultured Eubacteriales bacterium | reverse complement strand
CTGTCGCTCTCGGCTGTAACTGTACAGGAGTTGACAATATAAATGTCGGCATCCGTTTCATAGCTTACTGCCTCAAAGCCTTTTTTTATAAAGCTTTCGGTAATAGCCTGTGTTTCATATTGATTTACCTTGCAGCCCAAGGTGTAAAAAGCGACCTTCATAACGTACCTCTTCGCAATTAATAACTCAAATTATAGCCTAAAAAGCTCGGGTGTTCAATTGAAATTTATTTGCATGGAAAAATCAGGTCTTTTCATTCGAGTTTTATGGAATAATAAAAATTAATTATGTTTAATTTGTTAAAAAATATCCTCTTCTATTGAAATAACCTTTCTAATAGTTTACAATATAAGCAATAATTATAATTCACGGAGGAATGTACCATGTCTATTGAATTAAATGAAAGCTATGCGGGTGATTCAGCCTCACATAATGCTTTAAAGTCTATCGAACCTGAAGTCTTGGCAGCTCACAATATGCTGCACTCTGGCACAGGCGCGGGCAAAGACTTTTTGGGGTGGATAGACCTTCCTGTTAATTACAATAAAGCGGAGTTTTCCGCTGTTAAAGCTGCCGCCGAACGCATTAAGAAGAATTCTGAGATTCTTATTGTTATTGGGATTGGCGGCTCTTATTTAGGCGCACGAGCTGTTATTGAGTTTATAAAATCTCAAAACTACAACGTTTTAAAAAAGGACACGCCGGACATCTACTTTGCCGGCAACACTATAAGCGGCTCTTCTCTTGCTGACCTTATTAAGATTTGCGAAGGCAGAGATTTTTCGATAAATGTCATCTCAAAATCAGGAACAACGACTGAACCCGCTGTTGCCTTCAGAGTTTTCAGAGCATTACTCGAAGACAAATACGGCAGGGATGAAGCCGCAAAACGAATATTCGTAACGACGGATAAAGAAAGAGGCACACTCAAAGAATTCGCCACCAAAGAAGGCTACGAAACCTTTGTTGTACCCGATGATATCGGCGGAAGATATTCTGTTTTAACTGCTGTCGGTCTTCTTCCGATTGCTGTTGCCGGCATTAATATTGATGCATTGATGCTGGGTGCGGCCGACGCGAGAACAGCTTATTCAAACCCGGATTTGGCAGCCAATGCTTGTTACAAATATGCCGCTATCCGCAACTTGCTTTATCGAAGCGGTAAAAATATTGAAATGATTGTCAGTTTTGAGCCAGCGTTTACAATGATGTGCGAATGGTTTAAACAGCTTTTCGGCGAAAGCGAAGGCAAAGATCAAAAAGGAATTTTTCCATCCTCCGCAATATTTTCAACAGACTTGCACTCAATGGGGCAATATATTCAGGATGGCGAGCGTATTCTTTTCGAAACGGCTGTCGTATTTGAAGAAACAAAAGAAGACGTCATCATCAATTCAGATCCGGAAAATGTTGACGGGCTTAACTTCCTTGCAGGCAAAACCCTTTCATTCGTTAATCAAAAAGCTTTTGAAGGTACTGTGCTTGCTCATGTGGATGGCGGGGTGCCAAACATCATCCTAAAATTACAAAAGATGGATGAATACAATCTCGGTTGGCTGATTTATTTCTTCGAAAAAGCGTGTGGAATTTCCGGATACATTCTTGGTGTAAATCCCTTTGACCAACCCGGAGTGGAAAGTTACAAAAAAAATATGTTCGCGCTATTAGGCAAAAAAGGTTACGAAGAACTTCGCGCGGAGCTTGAAACAAGGCTCCAAAACAAATAAAAAACAAAAGGAGATTATTATGATTTCATTAATAATCGGCAACAAAGGTTCAGGTAAGACCAAGCATCTAATCACACTGGTGAATGAAGCAGTCGAAAATTCAAATGGCCATGTCGTTTGCATAGAAAAAGATACCAAACTCACACACGATGTCAACTACCGCGCGCGCCTTATAGCGACAAATCATTTCGGTATTAAAGGCTATGACGCTTTCTTCGGCTTTTTATGCGGTATCTGTGCAGGTGATTATGATATAACGGATATTTTTGTGGATGCAACGCTAAAAATAGGCGGCAATGATTATGAGGAACTTGCAGCTTTTCTGAAAAAGGTAAGCGAACTTAGCAAAATCACCGAAAACAACTTTAATTTTACAATTTCAACGGATGAAGGTGAACTTCCGGCCAAAATTTTTGAATATTGCGAGAAGTTATAATTGTTTTGGATTTTTAGTTGACAAATGTTGCGCATAAATATATAATAGCTTCTGCGCGGATTTTAAGGTGTATTATGTTTATTGAGCTGGAACCGATTTTTAACAATGTAGGCGCAAGACTTGCCTTCGATTACGAGCTTAAATTAGCTGCCTATGAATTTGGTGTTAGCCGGCCGTTCAAAAAGCCTGTCAGGGTTTTTGGCGAGGTTGGAAATTTTACCGGAATTGTAAAAATAAAAGCAAACGCTATTGTCAAAATGCAAACGGAATGCGACAGATGCGCAGGCGATATCGAAAAGCAGTTTACAATCCCCGTAGAACATATTCTTGTAACCCATCTCAATGATGAAGAAAACGACGATTTTTTACTTATTAATAACTTCCGTTTTGAATTTGACCCGCTTGTTATTGAAGATATTTTTCTTGCCTTACCCGCTAAAATCTTATGTAAAGATGATTGCAAAGGAATATGCTCAATCTGCGGCGAAAACTTAAATAATGGCCAATGCAGCTGTCAAAAACCCATAGACCCTCGTTTGGAGGCTTTAAAGCAGCTTTTGGATAATGAATGATTATTTTTCTATTGCAAGTTAAGGAGGTGCTCACATGGCTGTACCAAAAAGAAGAGTGTCCAGGACAAGGCGTGACAAAAGGCGTTCAAGCGTTTGGAAACTTGATATGCCCGAGCTCGTAAAGTGCTCACAGTGCGGCGAATTAAAAAGACCACACAGGATTTGTCCCGATTGCGGCTATTATAACGGCAAGCAATTTATTAAGAAGGACGCATGAAGCCTTTAATGCAGGCGTAAGCTTGAAAACTCAGAGGTAGAGGAGGAGTAGTGTACTGCTACAGTCTTCTCTGCCTTTTAGTTTTTTAATGCATAGTATAGCACGCGCCTAATGCGCCAATCACCTCACTCGCGTATCTGCATACGCGTCGGTCGGCGCTTGACAAATTATGCACCTGCTCTCCTAAGCATTGTTTTTGTTACATTTATTAACCACTAACCACTATCCACTATCCACTAAAAAGAGGTGATCTCTTGCCCGTTAAAATATTGTCGGTTGAGCAAAAATCACCCTGCGCCAAAAAAGGAATAAAGGCGGGGGATTTACTTATTTCTATAAACGGCAACCCGATAAATGATATATTGGATTTTCAGTTTTATGCGAATGAAAAAAATCCGATTATTGAGATTAACAACAACGGAAACAGGCAGGATATTTTTTTAAAAAAAGACGAATATCAAAATATGGGTCTTGTTTTTGAAACATATCTGATGGACAGCCAGCGCCGTTGTGCAAACAATTGCGTTTTTTGCTTTATCGACCAATTACCTCATGGGCTTCGTGAAACCTTATATTTTAAAGATGACGATTCCCGTCTGTCGTTTTTGTTTGGTAATTATATTACACTGACCAATTTAACCCAACGTGATGTTGACCGAATCATAGAAATGCATATAAGCCCCGTCAACATATCAGTGCACACGATGAACCCTGAGCTGCGTGTAAAAATGATGCAAAACCCTAAAGCAGGGGAAAGCTTACAGTATATTAAACAATTTGCCGACGCTGGTATAAAAATAAATACGCAGCTGGTGCTTTGCCCGGGAATTAATGACGGGGAGGAACTAGAATATAGTTTGAAAGAACTTGGCGAAATGTATCCTTCCGTACAAAGCATTGCCGCGGTTCCCGTTGGGCTTACCTGCCACCGTACCGGTCTGAATGAACTGAAAGCATACGATAAAGATTCGGCTCAAAGGGTTATAAATGCAATTGATGACTTTAACGCACACTTTTTGTGGTATAATAAAACGAAATTAGCATATCCGGCCGATGAGTTTTACCTAAACGCAGGCGCGGAAATTCCGGATGCGGAATATTACGGCGATTACCCTCAGCTTGAAAACGGAGTAGGGCTTTGGGCACTTTTAAAAGACGAATTCAATCAGATTCTTAATGATGACGAGCTTTTTAAAGATGCTGCAGGGGAAGACATCAGCTTTGAACAAAGACAAATAACCATTGCTACCGGTGAGGCAGCATATATGCTTATAGAAGAACTGGTTGACGAAACGGTAAAAAAATGGCATAATTTAAAGGTTAATATAATAAAGGTTAAGAACAACTTTTTTGGCGACAGCATTACTGTAGCGGGTCTTTTGACAGGACAGGATTTTTTAGAGCAGTTAGCATCACAAAACCTTGGTGACGAGCTGCTGATTCCTGCCGTTACTTTACGCCGCGAAGGCGATATGTTTCTTGACGATGTTACAATTGAGGAATTGAGCGAAAAACTAAAAATTAAGATAGTAACCGTGCCGAATAACGGCATGGAATTTATAAAAGCTATTCTCGGAAGGCAGGCGTAAAAATGGCAAGACCGGTAGTTGCGATAGTAGGTCGCCCAAATGTCGGAAAATCAGCTTTGTTCAATAAGCTTGTGGGCAGCAGGCTGTCTATTGTTGACGACACTTCGGGTGTTACAAGGGATAGAATATACAGCGAATGTGAATGGTTATCGCATACATTTTTGCTGGTTGACACAGGCGGAATAGAACCGTTTTCAGATGATATTATCCTTATACAAATGCGTCGTCAGGCTCAGTTGGCAATTGATAGTGCGGATGTAATAATCTTTCTAACGGACCTTCGTTCGGGGATATTGCCCGCTGATGATGAGGTTGCCGCAATGCTCAAAAGAAGTGGTAAACCGATTGTGCTGACAGTTAATAAGTGCGATTCCACCGGGGATCTCCCACCGGAATTTTATGAGTTCTACAATCTTGGGCTTGGTGATCCAATGCCCGTTTCCTCCATACATGGTCACGGTACAGGGGACTTGCTTGACGCTGTTTTAGCCAAAATTCCTGCATATGCCGAAGAAGAGGATGAGAGTGACACCATAAAAGTCGCTGTTATTGGCAAGCCGAATGTCGGCAAATCGTCTTTGGTTAATGCAATTGTCGGTGAAGAAAGAGTGATTGTTTCCGATATTGCCGGCACAACAAGGGATGCTACAGATACTTTTGTTGAAAACAAATACGGAAGATTTATTTTTATTGATACCGCCGGACTTCGCAGAAAAAGCAGAGTTGATGATGATATTGAAAAGTATTCTGTCATCAGAGCGCGTATGGCAGTAGAACGGGCACAGGTTTGCGTCATTATGATAGACGCTGTCGAAGGCTTCACGGAGCAGGATTCAAAGGTTGCGGGTATTGCACACGAACAGGGTAAAGCTTGCATAATCACCGTAAATAAATGGGATTTAGTTGAAAAAGACGGTAAAACAATGGACAAATATCGTAAAGATTTAATGAATGATTTTTCCTTTATGTCCTATGCCCCCATTATATTTATTTCAGCCAAAACAGGGCAGAGGCTTGATAGACTTTTTGAACTGATAAAGTTCGTAGATAATCAAAATGCTATGCGCATTTCCACAGGCAAGCTCAACGAAGTTCTTGCAGATGCTACAGCTCGCGTGCAACCTCCTACCGATAAGGGACGCAGACTAAAAATCTATTATATGACGCAAGCTGCAACACGCCCGCCAACATTTGTTTGCTTTGTCAATCGAAAAGATTTATTTCATTACAGCTATCAAAGGTATATAGATAACCAAATCCGTGAGGTTTTCGGGTTAGAGGGTACACCTACTCGAATGGTTATTCGTGAAAGGGAACAAAAATAATGATTATTTTAGGTATTGACCCCGGGTATGCCATTGTTGGCTACGGGGTAGTTGAATATAAAAATAATCACTTCACAGTACTTAGCTATGGTGTTGTTACAACTGTTGCAGGTATGCCTTTCAACGAAAGACTCGAGATTATTTATAACGGCGTTTCGGATATAATAGAAAAATATAAGCCTGTTAGTTTATCTATTGAAAAACTTTTTTACAACAGCAACGCAAAAACGGTTATTGATGTCAGCCAAGCAAGGGGAGTTCTGATCTTGGCTGCGCAAAAACAGAAATTAAGCGTTAGTGAATACACGCCTCTCCAAGTTAAACAGAGTGTTGTCGGTTACGGCAGGGCCGAAAAAAAGCAGGTGCAGGAGATGACAAGGATTCTTCTGAATCTCGAAAAAATTCCAAAGCCGGATGATGCGGCTGACGCTCTAGCCTTGGCTATTTGCCACGCGCATTGCAGCGGATCACTTATGTATTCAAAATAAAAACTGACGATTTAGTTGGGAGGAAAGGCACATGTTTTACAGCGTTACAGGCGAAATAATATTTATGGACGAAAACAGTGTAGCAGTTGACTGCAACGGTGTCGGCTTTCGTTGCTCAACGACTTTAAACACCTTAAAACAACTCGGACCTGTCGGCAGCAAAATCACTCTTCTCACGCATCTCAATGTGCGTGAAGATTCGTTCGATTTGTTTGGCTTTTTTGATAAAAGAGAGCTTGATTGTTTTAAACTCTTGATTTCCGTCACCGGTGTCGGACCAAAAGCTGCGCTTGCCATTCTTTCACAGCTAAAACCTGAAAAATTGGCTCTGTGCGTTGCCACGGGCGATATTAAAACAATAACCGGCGCGCAAGGTGTCGGGACTAAGCTTGCTCAGCGGGTTGTACTTGAATTAAAGGATAAACTAAAATTAGCTTTACCCGGCGGCATAGGTTCTGCTGAAGCAGAGGCGGCAGGCATTGCCTCTGAATCCGGTCCGAGCGGCGAAGCGGTAAGCGCATTGGTCATGCTCGGTTACAGTCAGTCTGAGGCAAGTGTTGTCGTCAGCAGGTTGGATAGCAGCTTAACCACTGAACAATTGATTAGGCAGGCCTTAAAAAGCCTTGCAAGGCAGTAAACCTTATATAGAGGTGAATTGAATGGATATGGATTTAGAAAATAGAATTTCAGCGCCTGAGTACATCAAAGAGGATGCTGAGTTAGAAGTTACTTTACGTCCGCGAACTCTCAGTGAGTATATTGGGCAAGAAAAGGTAAAGCAAAACCTTGCTATTTATATTGAGGCTGCTCGGAAAAGAGGGGAGCCTCTCGACCATGTTTTGCTTTACGGACCTCCGGGACTTGGCAAGACTACACTTGCAGGTATAATAGCAAACGAAATGGGTGTAAGCATCCGCGTTACATCAGGTCCTGCAATTGAAAAGCCGGGTGATTTAGCGGCGTTGCTTACAAATCTTAACGAAGGCGATGTTCTGTTTATTGATGAGGTTCATCGCCTCTCCCGTAATGTTGAAGAGGTGCTTTACCCCGCCATGGAGGATAACGCGCTCGACATTATTATTGGCAAGGGACCTTCCGCACGCTCCATTAGGCTTGACCTGCCGCACTTTACGCTTGTTGGGGCAACAACCCGCGCAGGTCAGTTAAGCGCGCCGCTGCGTGACCGTTTCGGTGTCATTTTCAGACTTGACCTTTACACCCCCGAGGAGCTTGCTTTAATTGTAAACCGCAGTTCCGGTATTTTGGATATTGAAATTAATCATAGAGGCGCGGTCGAAATCGCTTCCCGCTCAAGAGGTACGCCGAGAATTGCAAACCGTTTGTTAAAGCGAGCACGAGATTTTGCGCAGGTAATTGGCAACGGTATTATTACGCACGAAAGCTCAAAAACTGCACTTGACAGAATGGAAATAGATTCCCTTGGGCTTGATTCTGTTGACCGTTTGATTTTAACTTCAATGATTAAAAATTATAACGGCGGTCCGGTTGGACTTGAAACGATTGCGGCTGCTATTGGTGAAGAAGCAATTACAATTGAGGATGTTTACGAACCATATCTTATGCAAGTCGGGTTTTTAAGCCGTACTCCGCGCGGGAGAATGGTCACTCCGGCAGGCTATGCCCATGTTGGCATACCTATGAATGGTCAACAAAGGCTGGATGTATAAAATTTTTAAATGATTGCGCATTTTATTTTTCAATTTTTTTAGAAAGCAGTTGAGAAAATGGGCAGATTATTCGGAACAGATGGTGCGAGAGGCATAGCAAACAGTGAGTTGACTTGTGAACTTGCCATGCAAATCGGTCGTGCCGCCGCAATGATATTGACTGAAGAAGTCAGTACAAGGCCTAAAGTGCTTATCGGTATGGACCCTAGGGCGTCCTCAGATATGATTGAAGCCGCAATTTCAGCAGGGCTTTGTTCCGTTGGTGTTGATGTACTGCTATTGGGCGTTGTTCCTACTCCGGCTGTCGCTTTTCTTGTTAAAAAATACAATTATGATGCCGGGATAATGATATCTGCTTCCCACAACTCATGTGAATATAACGGGATTAAAATATTCCAAGCAGACGGATATAAATTGCCCGATGCATTAGAAGAAAGAATAGAGGAGATTATTCTTGACGAAACCGTATTGCCACCCGTTAAAATCGGCGGAGATGTCGGCAGAATAATTACATCCGAAATCCCAGTTTTTGACTATATAGAGCATATTGCATCAACTGTAGATGTGAGTTTTGAGGGTATGAAAATAGCGCTTGATTGTGCGAACGGTTCTGCTTCAGTTACCGCGCCTGAGCTTTTTATTCGTATGGGCGCAGAATGCAGTGTCATTTGCGGTGAACCGAACGGTACTAATATAAACGAAAACTGCGGCTCAACACATATGGGTGCATTACAAAAATATGTTGTTGAGAATGGGCTTATGGCCGGATTTGCATTTGACGGTGATGCCGACCGCTTGCTTGCGGTTGATGAAAACGGCGAGATTGTTGACGGAGATAAAATAATTGCAATCTGTGCCGAAGGAATGAAAGCAAAAGGCAAGCTTTTTAAGAACACAGCAGTTGTTACCGTTATGAGTAATATGGGTTTTTATAAATTCTGCCGTGAGCGTGCTATAAACTACGAAACCACCAATGTTGGTGACCGGTATGTTTTGGAAAGAATGCTTGAAAAAGGCTACAGAATCGGCGGCGAACAATCAGGCCATGTAATATTCCTCGAATACGCAACAACTGGTGATGGCCAGCTTACCGCACTCAAACTACTTCAAGTGATGAAGACAACAGGCAAAAGCCTTGGGGAATTGGCATCAAGTATGGATGTTTATCCGCAAATTATGATAAACGTTAAGGTTTCAAACATCGGCAAGGTTCGCTATGCTGCCGATGAAGAGATTAAAATGGCAATAGCGGAGGCTGAAGAAGAGTTAAAGGATGATGGCAGAGTGCTCGTGCGTGTTTCGGGGACTGAACCGTTGGTTAGGGTAATGCTTGAGGGCAAGGATAAAGAGCTAATTACAAAACTTGCGGAACAAATTGCCGAGGTAATTAGGGAAAGATTAATTTAACTTATAGTATTAGCCTATAAAGGAAAGGTACATAAATGAGGATTTCCACAGATTGGAAGGATTATGAGCTGCTTGACTGTTCGGACGGTGAACGCCTTGAACGGTGGGGTGACATTATTTTAATACGCCCGGACCCGCAGGTGATATGGAAAACCGAGAAGAACCATCCGCTTTGGAGAAACGCGCATGCTCATTATCAACGTTCTTTGACAGGTGGCGGCGCTTGGGATTTAAAGAAGAAAGTACCCGATTCCTGGTCGATTAGCTATAGAGATTTAACTTTCAATCTAAAGACAATGGGTTTTAAGCATACAGGTGTTTTTCCCGAGCAAGCGGTCAATTGGGATTTGCTCTCAGAGACTGTCAAGTTGGCCGGCAGACCTGTTAAAGTGCTTAATCTATTTGCTTATACCGGCGCGGCAACGGTCGCTTGCCTAAAAGCAGGTGCGGAGGTAGTGCATGTTGATGCAGCAAAGGGCATGGTTGCTTGGGCAAAGGAAAACGCAGAGTCATCGAGTGTTGCCGAAAAATCTGTTCGATGGATTGTTGATGATTGCACTAAATTTGTTCAGCGTGAAATTCGAAGGGAAAGCAAATATGACATAATTATTATGGACCCGCCTTCTTACGGAAGAGGACCCGGCGGCGAGGTTTGGAAACTTGAAGACGAAATTTATCCCTTGGTACAACTTTGCGCCGAGCTTCTGTATGACAAATCGCTAATGCTGCTGATTAATTCTTATACAACAGGTCTTTCACCCTCAGTTATGCAATATATGTTGGGAACTACCGTTGTACCGAAATTCGGTGGCAGAGTATCAGGTGATGAAATCGGCTTGCCTGTTACCGCTTCCGGCATGATTTTGCCAAGCGGAGCCTCATCAATATGGAGAATATAAAATGGACGAAAATATCATTTGCTTTAAGAATGTATCCTATACCTATGAGAGTGAAGAATTAAATTGCATGCCCGCCGTGAAGGATATCACATTGAATATCCGAAAGGGCGAATTCGTGGCTGTTTTGGGGCATAACGGCTCAGGCAAATCAACCCTCGCAAAGTTAACGAACGCTATTTTAGTTCCCGAAAATGGTACAGTGCTTGTTAACGGCATGGATACCTCAAACGAAGATTTAGTTTACAATATCCGCCGTACTGTCGGCATGGTATTTCAAAATCCCGATAACCAGATTGTGGCGACCATTGTTGAAGACGATGTTGCTTTTGGTCCGGAAAATCTCGGAGTTCCCCCTGCCGAAATTCGCAGAAAAGTTGATGAAGCACTCAGGGAAGTCGAAATGTATGAATACCGCCAGCGCGAGCCGCACAAACTCTCCGGCGGTCAAAAGCAAAGGGTTGCTATAGCTGGTATTTTGGCAATGGAAACCGCGTGCATGGTTCTTGACGAACCGACGGCGATGCTTGACCCCCGCGGGCGCATTGAAGTAATAAAAACCGTTATGCGACTGAATAAAGAAAAGGGTATAACGATTGTTTATATTACTCATTTTATGGATGAAGCAGTAAAGGCTGACAGAGTTTTGGTTATGGATAAGGGGAACATTATTCTTGACGGAAATCCGCGTGAGGTTTTCTCTCGGGTTGAACTTATTAAATCCGTTGGGCTTGATGTGCCGCAGGCTTCGGAATTATGCTTTTTACTGCGAAAAGATGGCATCGATTTGCCGTCTGATGTTTTAAATGTTGAAGAATGTATTGAAGCACTTACGAAAGTGACGAAAGGGTGAGCGAATGTCTGCTATTTCAACTCGCAGTTTAACTCACCTCTACAGTAAGGGTACACCTTTTGAGGTTGCTGCGATTAAGGACATTAACATAGATATTAATAGCGGCGAGCTTGTTGGCATAATCGGCCACACAGGTTCCGGTAAAAGTACTTTAATTCAACACTTAAACGGAATTTTAAAACCTGAGCGCGGAATGGTTCTGCTTGAAGGTAAAGATATTTGGGAGAGCAAGGCAAGTATACGAGAAGCTCGTTTTAAAGTTGGCTTGTGCTTTCAATACCCCGAATATCAGCTGTTTGAAGAAACGGTTTACAAAGATATTGCTTTCGGTCCTAAAAATATGAAGCTTGATGAAGAAGAAATTGACCGCAGAGTGCACAGGGCTGCTGAATTTGTGGGGCTTAAAGAAGAGCACCTTCAAAAATCACCTTTTGACCTTTCCGGCGGCGAAAAAAGAAGGGCTGCAATTGCCGGAGTTATGGCAATGGAACCGAAGGTTTTAATTTTGGATGAACCTACCGCAGGTTTGGACCCGCATGGGCGTGACCGCATTTTAAGCCTGATTAGAGAATATCGCAACAACACGGGCAGCACAGTTTTATTTGTTTCTCACAGCATGGAGGATATTGCTGAGCTTGTTACTAAAGTTTTGGTGCTTGAAAATTCGCAAGTAGCAATGTTCGGCACAGTTGAAGAAGTCTATTCAAGACGGGAAGAACTTCTTAAGATGGGGCTTAATGTTCCGCAGGTTACCCGAATTTTTGCAGGATTGCGTGAGAAAGGCTTTGCCGTCAACGGTAATATTTTTACAGTTGAGCAGGGCAAGCGTGAATTGCTTCGTTTCTTCGGAAAGGGGGCAGAAGTATGATTAAGGATATCACCATTGGTCAATTCTTTCCCGGCAATTCCTTGCTTCACCGCCTTGATGCGAGGATGAAACTTGTCTTAACTTTTGCTTTGATTGTAATTATATTTTTGTGTAAAAGCTTTTTTTCAATCGGTCTGATGATAGCCTTTGTTATTCTCCTTGTTGGAATTTCTAGAGTGCCTGTAAAAGCAATTTTAAAGAGCCTAAAGCCCATAGTGATAATTGTTATTTTTACCGCTGTGCTGAACATTTTTTACACAACAGGCGGTAATTTGCTTATCCATTTATGGATTATCAAGATAACTGACAAGGGGCTGTTTACTGCGCTATTTATGGCAGTCAGAATAATATGTTTAATAATAGTCAGCTCGCTTCTAACTTATACCACGACACCTACAAGGCTAACGGATGCCTTGGAACGCCTTCTTTCACCGCTTAAAGTCTTTAGGATTGAGGTTCATACAATAGCAATGATGATGACTCTCGCTCTGCGGTTTATTCCAACGCTGATAGAGGAGATTGACAGAATAATGAGTGCGCAAAAGGCAAGGGGAGCTGACTGGGAAAGCGGCTCGCTTATCAGTCGTTCAAAAGCGCTTATACCGGTTTTGATACCTCTTTTTGTTTCATCATTTCGCAGGGCATACGAACTAGCCTTTGCAATGGAATGCCGTTGCTACAGAGGCGGCAAAGGTCGAACGAGAATGAAGCAGATGAAACTTGAATTTCGGGATATTGCAGCACTTTTATTTACCATAGCATTGCTGGCGGCAATTATCGTATTAAATATATTCTTTAAATCGGTGATGTAAATGAGGAATCTTTTATTTACTCTTGCATATGACGGCACAGATTACCATGGTTGGCAGGTTCAGGCAAACGGGATAACCATTCAGCAAATCCTTCAAGACGCAATTGAAAAAGTGTTAGGGCTGCGCGGGAATGTTGTTGGTTGCTCGCGTACAGATGCAGGCGTTCATGCAAACATGTATTGTTTTAACATGCGTACAGAAAGCAGCTATAATTGTAATCGGCTTATCTCGGCACTCAACGCCAATTTGCCATTTGATATATCAATTACCTCGTGCTGTGAAGTCAGCTATGAGTTTCATGCCAGATATGACTGCATATCCAAGGAATATGTTTATAAAATCTGGAATTCACCTGTTAGGAATCCCTTTAAAAACGATTATGCTCTGCACTATAAATATCCGCTTGATGAAAAAATGCTGAATGAAGAAGCACAAGCATTTTTAGGCGAACACGATTATGCAAGTTTCTGCTCGACAAACAGCAAAATTAAGAGTACCACCCGCAATGTCAGCAAGTTTACGGTTGAACGTTTTGGCGAAGAAATTATCTTTACCATTAAGGCAGACGGTTTTCTTTATAATATGGTACGCATAATGGTAGGCACACTGCTTAAAATTGCACAAGGCAAAATAGAGCAGGGCAGCATTGGCGATATTATTGCTGCCAAAGACCGTTCAAAGGCAGGTACAACAGCGCCGGCTTATGGGTTATATCTGAACAAAGTTAATTATTAATTATAGGAAAAATGACAGATTTTTTACACCGGTTATTAGTGTTTGAAAGGGATGGGTTTACATGAAAGACGAAAAGCAGCAAAAGACAAAAAAATCTTCGCCAAAAAGGAACGACTCAAAACCCATTGTGAAAAGCACAGTAAAGAAAGCGGTAAAAGCGAAACCGAAAACTTCTCCAAAAACCAAAACTAAACCAACGGGCAAAAGTTTGCCGAAGTCTCAGAAAGCTTCTGCTGTAAACACCTCCTCAAAGTCTATTCCGGCTCCGCCCGTAAGGGTGCCTCGAAACGATACAACGAAACAAAATACTCAGACAAAACCGACAGCTTTAATCAGTAAAAAATCCTTATCTGTTTTTGTAAAAAAGCGTTTGGCAAAGCACAGAATTTCTGGAATTGCTAAATTCGTATTTCTGGTTTTTGTATTTCTTTTATTTATTTTCATGGCAGCAATAAAATTTGGAGGAATTACTTTTTCAAATGTTACTGATGGAGCAAAAGGTCTTTTTTCTGCATTTAGCCAGGGCGATGGATTCCCATATAAAATCACTGAAACAAATATAATTGCAATGGATATGGTAGGTTCAAATATTTTGATATTAGGTGAGGACTCGGCAAAAGTTATTAACTCTACTGCTAAAGAAACCTTGTCAAACCAAAACGTATTTTCAAATCCGGCAATCGATACTCGCAATGGACGGACAATCGTGTTTGATAGAGCATCGGGTCGATTTAAAGTGCTAAGCAGAAGCAGTGTATTGTTTGAAAAGGATATTGGCCAAAATATTCTTGCTGCAGCAATCGGTAAAAAAGGAAATTTTGCGGTTGCATCGGAATCAAAAAAAGCACAAAGCGAACTTATCGTTTTCAACAGCTATAAAAATCAGGTCTTTGTTTGGAACTGCGCGCTTGAACGTATTTCGGCAATAGCACTTTCAGATAACGGCAAGAGTATTGCCGTAGCGGTTATTGGCGCAAAAAATGGTGAAATTTATTCAAGACTGCTTGTTTTTGACTTTGACAAAAGCGAGCCAACTATAAGCTTGGATTACCCGGAAACCGCATTGATTAGAGTCAAATTCACAAACAAAGGTATGGCAATTGCCGTTGGAGACAAACTTTTTAGTGCAATTAATTTAGAAACCAAAAACAAGCAGGATGTTTTGTTTGGGTCGAGTACTTTGCAACGTTTGTTTATGTTTGAAAACGGAAAAACTGCATTAACTTTGGCACCATTTGGGAATAAAGCGCAATGCGAACTTAAGGTTTACGGATTAAGCGGAGAATTACTCTTTTCAAAGAGTTTGGGAACCGAGGCTGTGTGGGTCGCCTGTGATAAGAATTACACTTCTGTACTTCTCAGAGGTGAGGTTAGGTGCTTTAATAATAATGGTGAACTTATGGGGAACATTAAACTTAAAAATGAAGAAGAACAGATTTTTGTCAAAGGCAAAAAAACTTATATTGTCGGCGAAGGTATTATAAATCAATATTCAACTGTTGGAATGAATCAATAATATTGTTTGATATTTCTATTTATTTTGTGTTATAATTTAAAAATGAAAGGGGAATCAGGGATGGAGTACATAGTGGATATTTTTCTTTTGATAATTTTTGCTGTAATTGTAATTTTAGGCGCTGTTAATGGTTTTATAAAAACTGTGCTTGGTATTGTTGCAACATTAGCCGCTTTTTTCCTTGCTTACAAACTCAGCGCACTGTTTGCCCCGCAAATTTATGAAAACTTTTTAAGCGAGAGAGTATTAAACGCAATTAAAACCCGGCTATTTGACGCACAAGATGCTACTTCTGCCGCACAACAGGCATCCGCTGTACTTGCTTCCATACCGGAGTTTGTTATTAATATTGCCGCATCCATAGGTATTAACACGACCGGAATAACGGAAAAAATTAGGGGACTTGATAATACAAGCTCAACTATTGCAAAAGAGTTGACAGACAACATTGCGGCTCCTATCGTTACTGCCGTTGTGCATGCAATTCTTTTCGCCGTTTTGATTTCTGTTCTCTACATTTTATTTATGGTCGTTGTAAAAGTGATTGACAAAATTTTTAAGTTACCATTCTTAAAAACCGCAAACAGACTTTTAGGCGCAGCCGTAGGTGCGGTAAAAGGCTTGGCGTGTATATTTTTGATTTGTATTATAGCCGAAATAGTTGTTGGCGCAGGAAAAGATACGGTTTTTACCTCAGCTGTTGAATCGTCAAGAATTGTCAGCTTTGTAAACAACAATAATTTTATATTGAATAATTTCCATATTTAACGGAGGATTTATGAAAGAACTATTTAAAGGCAGTCTAACAGTACCCAATTTGCTTACATTTCTAAGAATTGTTCTTATCCCGATATTTGCGTTACTTTTTTATAATGGACAATTCATTTGGGCAGTTTTTGTATTGTTTTTATCGGGGTTAAGTGACTTCCTGGATGGCAAAATAGCCCGTCGTTTTAATCAAGTCAGTGAGCTTGGAAAAATCCTTGACCCTGTTGCGGATAAATTAACTCAAATAACCATTGCTGTTATGCTGTTTTTTGAGTTCAGGGCTGTAAGCAGCGAAGTAATGAGAGCTTTCAGTTGGGTATTTCTATTTTTCCTATTCAAAGAAGGCATTATGGTTGTCGGTGGAATGATCATGCTTTCAAAAGGACTTCGCCCCGGCGCAGCTGAAATGCTTGGCAAAATTGCAACATTTGTTTTTTATGGGTCAATGATACTTATAATTGCATTTGGTCCGGAAATAGGAGCGTTTGTCAGAGACGGCAGAAATCCGGGTCTTGTAATGCCAAATTGGTCTGTAATGGCTTTGGTTTTATTATCAGCCTTACTTACATTTTTGGCCTTGCTTGGATATATCCCAGAAACATTGCGCCAGTTTAAAGAGGGCAAAAAAGATAAAAAAGTTTAAATATTCGTTATCGGGTAGTATTTACCATACAAGGAGAAAAATCTTAAATGAATCAAGTATTATGCAGCAAATGTAAAATCAGACCGGCAATATTTTTTTTAACTCGTGTGGAGGGTGAAAAAACCACACAGGATGGGCTTTGCATGAAATGTGCGATGGATATGAATATAGGGCCAATAAAACAGATTATGCAAAGCATGGGAATTTCTGAAGACGAACTTGAGGATGTTAGCAACCAATTTGCCGCAATGATGGAAAATACAGAAGGCACAGGTTTTGTACCGGGTGGAGCAGGCACTGTACCGTTTTTGCAGAATTTTAGTCAAATCATGAATCCTGAGAACAATTTGGACCAGTCAAAGTCTGATGAATCGGACAATGAAATATCTGATGACTCGGGTGCTCAGTCAACTCGTAAGGACGAGCGTACTTCAACCGGCAAAAAAAGAGGCAAAAACAAGGAAAATGAAGAAAATAAAAGAAAATTTATTCCTCTTTATTGTTCCGATTTAACAGCTAAGGCCAGAGCCGGAAAAATTGACAGAATAATTGGCAGAGATAATGAAATATACAGAACAATTCAAATCCTTTGCCGCCGTTCAAAAAACAACCCTTGCTTAATAGGCGAGCCGGGAGTTGGCAAAACAGCTATAGCTGAGGGCCTGGCTTTGCGCATCGCAAGCGGCGAAGTACCGGCAAAGCTTGCTAATAAAGAGATTCAGCTTCTCGATTTAACAGCACTTGTCGCCGGCACACAGTTTAGAGGTCAATTTGAAAGCCGTATTAAAGGCCTTGTTGATGAAGTGAAGACGGAAGGCAATATAATCCTGTTTATTGATGAAGTACATAACCTTGTCGGTGCTGGCGATGCAGAAGGCTCAATGAACGCGGCAAATATTTTAAAACCTTCACTGTCAAGGGGCGAGGTCCAAATTATTGGAGCGACAACTTTTAATGAGTATCGCAAATATATTGAGAAGGACGCTGCGCTTGAAAGACGGCTTCAACCGGTTAAAATTGAGGAGCCTTCCATTGAAGACACCTATCAAATGCTTCTTGGTATAAAAGACTATTATGAAAAATTTCATAGGGTCGTTATCAGTGATTCTTTGATTTACCGTGCGGTTATTTTATCGGAAAGATATATTAACGACCGATTTCTGCCTGATAAAGCAATAGACTTGCTTGATGAATCATGCACCAGTGCGAACTTGCGCAACAAACATATAAGCGATTTGGAAATTGCGGAAAATAAACTAGCGGAGCTTGAAACAAAGCAGCAACAGCTTCTTGAAAACAGCGAGGATGTTGATTATGAAGAGGTTGCGCGTGTGAAGGCAGAAATAATAGGTCTTGAAAGCGGAATGAATGAGCGTCAAATACTTGCATCCGATAATGCAGTTACTGAGGAAGATCTTGCAAGGGTTATTCAGCTTTGGACAGGCATACCTGCGCAAAAGGTAATTGACAGCGACCTTCGCAGGCTTGCGGATTTAGAGAATAAGTTAAAACAAAAAATCATTGGGCAGGATGCCGCGGTGGAACTTGTTGCCGCAGCCATTCGAAGGGGGAGAGTGCAAATCAATCCCCGCCGCCGTCCATCTTCCTTTATCTTTGTTGGTCCGACGGGCGTAGGCAAAACTGAGCTTGTAAAAAGGCTTGCAAACGAATTATTCGACACACCCGAAACCTTAATAAGGCTTGATATGTCCGAGTTTATGGAAAAACATTCTGTTTCTCGTATAATTGGTTCGCCTCCCGGTTATGTCGGCTATGATGAAGCGGGGCAGCTGACCGAAAAAGTGCGCCGCAAACCATATTCCGTTCTTCTTTTTGACGAAATAGAAAAGGCTCATCCGGATGTTATGAATATCTTGCTGCAAATTCTTGATGAGGGTAAAATCACCGATGCGCAAGGCAGAACCGTCAGCTTTGAAAACACTGTGATAATTATGACATCTAATGCCGGAAGCGACAAAAAAGAGGGAGCGCTCGGCTTTACTAAAAATAAAAGTGATGCGTCAAAAGAAAAAGTGATGAAAGCCCTTTCTGATTTTTTGCGCCCGGAATTTATTGGGCGTGTTGATGAAATCGCTGTTTTTAACGAGCTTTCAATTGAAGATATGGAGCGAATAGCCGTTCTTATGCTCGAAGAGCTTGTTGAACCATTGAGGGACAAAGGTATTACCTTCGCTTGGGAAGGCAATGTGCCAACAGTTCTTTCAAAAGATGCAATCGGCGGCAGCCGAGGCGCAAGGGATCTCAGAAATGTCATTCGCCGAAAGGTGGAGGATAAAATAGCGTCCTTAATTGTGAACACAATTGATAAACCACTGAAAGCAGTTACCGTATGCGTTGAAAATGAGGAAATTGTGCTGGTATTTCTTTAGACAGTTGTTAAGAAATATTTCTTAATTTAATAATGAAAAATTATATACAAAAAGCGTGGCATTGCCACGCTTTTTGTATAAAGAAAATATTCTATTCAGTTGTGCAAACCATCATCCTGATCCATATCTTGGTCGAATTCGCCCATAAGTTCACCTGTTCTGAAACGCATACGAAGCCGTTCTTTTTCAACTCGCTCATCTAAAGTATCTTTAAATACTTGAATATTTTTAATATTCCGAACTTCCAAATTGGGGGTTGTTTTATCGGATGATTTTATGCTCATTGTACCTATTCCAACCATTTTTTGTAATAAGGTACGCTTAACAGTAACATCCATTACTCTAAATAAAAGCAAGTCTTCATCGGTAGTTGTAAACAGACCCTTTTTTAGTTGCAAACTTTTTGTGGTAAGCGTATATTTTGTAAAAGTAAATGGCAGGCCGAAAAACAACCATCGTTTGCGTTCTTTCAGTATGGTTGAATCGGATTCGTTAACAGATGCTTGGTTATTATTACTCATTGTAAACCCTCCAAATAATTTTGTGTTTTAAATCTAATCATTAATTTTTGAAAATTCAAGTCAAAAAGTATTAAATTTTCAATTTAATACATTTCGTCATCGTCATCCTTAATTCTTTTCTTAATTTCATTGAGCAACTCTTCAAGTGTTTTTAGCTGTTTTTTTGTTGTTCTGCTGAAATTCGGGTATCCATTCAGAAGACGGTTGACTTTTTCTTTGTCAACGCTTTTTTCGCGGATTGAAGAACCAAAAGTTTCACGAATTTCACTCATTTGTTTTGAAACATCATTTCTCCATGCAGCAAATCTTTCGGCGCGTTTTGTCGCAGATGCCTGAAACTCGTCGAATCTAACCTCAACATTACCTTTGATGTCGTTCGCTACCTTGGAAATGGAATCGCTCAGTTTATGTATCTTATCCATAACTTTCTTAACATCCATCGCGTTATGAACAGCATTAATGATATCCAGCACAAATATGGTAAGTAATACAATTATTACAATATAGAGCGCTTTTGGGGCTTCAGGTGGGAATAGTTTATCAGCGTATTTACCAAAAAATGGTTGAATTATGTAAAGAAAAACAATTGATGCGATACCCCAATAAATTGTATGCTGCAGACAAATTCTGCCTTGAATATTGAACGGTTTTTCGGAATAATCCCACCACCGAGCATGAAAGAGTTTTTCCATAATTAAACTGGTAATGAATTCAACCAAATCAGCTAAAATAAATCCTGCTAAAAAAACCAGAAAAGGAGTGATAGAAAACTCAGCGCCGAAAATATGAATAGGAAAAGGTGTTTCTTTTAACTTGGTGAGGCAAACGATGAATACAATTGCACCGGCTCCGTAAATTGGGCACAAAGGTCCGGTTAAAAAGCCTCTGTTAATCCATTTTTTTGCGGCCAATGAGCAATAAACCGATTCAACAAACCAGCCCAGCGAGCTATAAAAAAAATAATAAAAAATAAGCAAAGAAACTGTATACATATTACAACTCCAAACAATATTGACTGGTTACTCATCCAAACCAATCGAGTTATAGAAGCGAGCACGATAGTTTTTTGAGAGAGAAATTTGAAGCTCTTTTGTTGCGCAGTATTTGTCGGCCATACTAACAATGAATGCTTCTTTATATCTCGGCGGTGTTAACGTAAGCGGCCACATATGTCTAATTATAATATTTTCTGTCACTTTGTCAAGCGGACCGCAGAGCTCACGTGCGTTCTTTAATGCAAAACCGGGATGCAGATAACCGTGCGGGCGATGACTCCAATCGTTTTCTCTCCAATCATAATAGAAAAGATCATGCAAAATGCCTCCTCTTGCGGCGGTTCGCCAATCAAGCCCCAATCTTCTGCACATACGAAAGCTAAGATAAGAAACACTCGTTATGTGTTGAAGCCGGTTTATTTTCAAGTGTTGCTCAAACTCCTTTAGACTCTGAACTTCCTGAGTGTTAAACAGGTCAGAAATACTTGCCATAAATTCTGTACCTTCTAATTTTTCTTGATGATAGGAGTTAACATAAGCTTGAAATAGCTTTCCCAGAATAAACACCTCCATTATAAAATAAAAATATTCATGGATTACAAATCAGTTGCGTTAAAAAAAAGACCTCACTTTAAATCAAAAATGAGGTCTTTTCTGGCGGAGAGCAAGGGATTCGAACCCTCGAAGCCGTTTTGCGACTTACACGATTTCCAGTCGTGCTCCTTAGACCAACTCGGACAACTCTCCATATGCGACTTTTGCCTATTAATTTGGCACCTGCATATTATAGCCAAAGCAACAGAGAAAATCAAGACATTTTTTATAGTTGCAATATTTAAAAAAAATAACCGTAAAATCATATAAATTTCTAAAAAAAGTTGACAATTTTGTATTAAAGCTTATAATGAAATTAGTAAAGATATTAGAGATTTTATATTTTTCTTATAAAGTTGGATTATTAACTTGCATTATTTCTGGAGGTGCAATTTTATGAAGCAGTCAAAAAGAATTTTCAGTCTATTATTGGCAATAGTAATGTTACTAACGGCAGTTCCAATAAGTGCCTATGCTGCACACTCTGACTATACGGTTGCAGGAGGCTATGACATCCTTGACGATCCATATGTCACGCCTCAGCAAGCCGCTTCCATGTTGCTTGATAAAGTTGATGCGATGTTGGCAGAGAATAATACTACGATTCCTATTAAATTCGATTATTTACTTGGCACATACGGCAAAACAATTGATCTAAGGTCAATTGACCGAGCCACCTCTTCAATTACTGATTTTTGGAATTGGTGGTTGTTAGATGTAGCGTTTGGAATTTTAAATTTTGGCGACATTGAAAATATGAACATGAATTGGATTAAAAATTGTCCCAAAAGAACAGATGGCGGCAGAACTGACCTTGATGTCGTTTTAGCACTTTGCAATTTTCTAAGAGATAACTATGACAGAATCGGCAAAATTGTCGATGATACATTCAACTATGGCTTCGTAAACTCAGTCACGACATTACCGGCTATGGTACATGACATACCGGGGACACTTAAAGCATCTGTGGTTAAGTCTCTTAATGATGGTGTAGTTCCGCCCGCCGGTACAACTGTTGATAGCTTAATTCAAAAAATGATTGACTCTCTTATTATTGGTGTTCAAGATCCGGAAACCGGAAAATATAACGGAATTCTACCAAGCCTTTTAGGTAAAACCAACATTAATACAACAAGTGTATATACGCTAATAACAGAAGCTATTAATGCAGGCATGAGTGATATTCTCGTACCAACGCTTTCGAAGCTGTTATTAACAATGGCAGGCGTAAAATTCACAGAAGAATTTCCGGGAGGTGACGAAACCAATCTCGGGTCGCTATCAATGGTTTTGGATGTAGTCTACGGGTTGGCTCCGGATATTACCTATTCTCCTGAAGATTTAGTTTCTCCTCTTTCAAAAATGACAGCTACACTTTCCTATCTTTTTACTGGCGGCGGGTTGGATTCTTATTTTATATTGGATGACACAGGGCTTCACATTAGTGATAAGCTTATAACGATGGTTGATAGTTTGGTGAGGGCGGCCTTGGTCCTCCTCCCCAATCTAGGTTTTTTAAAGAATACTTCCGTTTTTAGAACGGAGGAGGAAATTAGAGAAATGACCATACCGGAATGCTACGCTTATCTTGGCAAGCTTCTGGTCAATGAATACATAGAATTCGGCGATATTCCGGACACTGCCACAAGTTTTAGGTCTGTCGTAACATATCTTCTCATTGATTTGGCTAAAGATGTCATTCCCGAGTATGATTTTGATGCAATGATTACAGCAGGTACATTAAATCCATTTACCGATGGCGTTTTCATAGTTGGCGCAGCTCTTGGACGTTATTATTTAAACGGATTGCTTCCAATAGATATTCAAGAAGGTTTAAATTTTGAACAAACTATCAGTGCTGTTTTTGATTGGTTTTTGAGTAAGTACGGTGGACTGTTTGATAGATCAGATTTTTTGCCGTCAGATACAGTTTGGAATAAAATTGATAAAATTCTTTTCGATATCATTCCGCTAAATTGGTTACCTGCCGAATTCACAGGTTCAAAATCTATAGTGATGGATTGGTTCTTTGGCAATATTTTGGATTTCGATTATGTCGGATTGCTCAGCATTGTAAAAAGAAATCCAACATCCGAGCTTAACAACAGCGTTGTAAAGGTAATTCTCAACACACTCTCCCGTATATTGAAAGGCGCTGTAGGCAATCATATCAGTCTGCCAATGAACCTGGTCTCGTTCGAATCCATTTTCACAAAATCAATCCTTAGGTCAACTCTGCAAAATCTTAGTCAGAATCTTGCTGACCATGGGAATGTCCTATTGGGAACACTTTTTCCATTGGTCACAAGTTTAATGGGTATTTGGACAAAAGAGACTTACATTCGTAAGCCTCCGCTTGGTTCACCGCTTGTGGGAATAGAGGCATTACAAAAACTATTAGATTTATACACGCCGAGAAATCTCAATGCAAATATTCAGTATTATCAATCCGGATACAATTTCTTTGGTGAAGAGGATTTCGCTGAACTTCGTACTTACTTTAATTTTATTCAAGCCAAGACGGAAGTGCAAAGCCTACTGGATGCCTACGCGGCGGACCCCGAATCGCTTGATCTGCAGAAAAACACCGATGCAGCCTACAGAGTTACTTATTATTATAACCGTCTTGTTAAAAGAAGTGAACTTTGTGCAACACAGCTTACAAAAGAAGTGGCAAAGTCCTATTATGCTGACTATGAGAATGGACCGGCCAATACATACACAGCGGCAAGTTATGCAGTTTGGCTGCAAGCATATAATTTCGCTAAGGATGTTCGCATTAAGGCTATCAGTAACACTCCTGGTATAAGGCAATCAATGGTTTCGGAAGCGAGACATAAATTATTTATTGCCGTAAAAGGATTAAAAGCGTTTGTTCCCTTTGCAGACTATACGCAGCTTAATTTATATATAGCTCAGGCACAAGACCGTTATAATACTTTGCCTTCAGGTATTTATACCAGTGAAAGCATACAAGTTCTTGCAAACACACTCAGCGCGGCCAAGAAAATTGACAAAACTATTTCATTTGAAAATCAGGCAATTGTGGATACGGCAGCATCTGACCTCTACTCAGCAATGTACGGTCTGCAATATTTACTTGCTCCGGCAATTATTCCTATCCCTGATTCAACTTTTGATTTTTGGGGCAATCCAACTACACCCGTTGTTAACACGGTTAGAAAATATATTTACGGGTTGTCGCCAGGTGGATTTACAATTGATGCGATTCGCACAGTAGGCGGGGGTGCGCCAATGGTGATGAAAACGGCTCAAGGGTGTGGCACTGGCACAAGAATTAGGCTATTGTTTAATGGATTAGCCCTTTATACATTAACGGTTATCTTTTTTGGCGATGTTAACGGTGACGGCAACATTGATGACGGCGACAGCGGTATTATAATTGATTCGGAGAATAAGCTCTATACTTTGAGCGCAGACAAAAAGTACGCTGGGGATCTTAATGGCGATGGTAATGTTGACTCGATGGATGCAGGTATTGCTACTGATGTCCTCAATTGTGTTTATTACATTGACCAAACGACCGGTTTGTATATGCCTGTATAAACTTGCATCATACTTTCTTGGCTGCACAATGTTTCGATTTAGCGTATTAGACATTAAAATCATAATCTACCCGCCGTTTTTTACTTCGGCGGGTATTATAATGTTGAACTGTAATAAAAATTAATTAAAATCAGTGATTTAATAAATTAACATTGATTTCAGTCGAAATAACCGAAAAAACTGTTGACAAACCTTGATTACGGCTATATAATAATGGTGTACTATAATAGGTATATTATTAAGTATATTAAAAAAACAAGGAAAAATCGCAGGAACTCTTGGGATATCGGTTCAAATAAGAGCAGTAAACAAACACAAAGTATTTTTGGAGGTGCAATTTTATGAAACAGTCAAAAAGAATCATCAGTGTACTAATGGCATTGGTAATGTTGCTCACAGCAATTCCCATGAGCGCCTATGCCGCACACTCGGATTACACTGTTGCCGGAGGTTACGACATCCTCGACGATCCTTATGTTACTCCTCAGCAAGCTGCGTCAATGTTACTTGATATGGTTGATGCGATGCTAAAGGAGAGCAATCAGACAATTGAAGTCAATATTTATGTTGGCAAGAAGACAATTGACCTAAGGTCAATCGACCAAGCGACTACTTCAATTACGGATTTCTGGAACTGGTGGGCTATTTCGATTGCCTTTGGCGTTCTTGATTTTGCCGACATTGAAGCCATGAACATGACTTGGATTGAAAATTGCCCAAAAAGAACGGATGCAGGCAAAACAGACCTTGATGTTGTTTTGGCTCTTTGTAATTTTTTAAGGGACAACTACGACAGAGTTGGAAAGATAGTTGATGATACTTTCAATTACGGTTTTGTTACCACGGTAACAACCCTTCCAGATGTGGTTCATCACATACCAGAGACGCTAAAAGCAGCCATTACTAAACCTCTTAATGGGAATGTGGCTCCCGATCCAAGTGTCACAGTTGATGAACTTGTGCAAAAAATGATCGATGGTTTGATTATTGGTGTTCAAGACCCCGAAACCGGCTTATATAGTGGTCTTCTGCCAAGCATGCTTGGCAAAACCAACATTATGACAACCAGTGTTTACACATTATTAACAGATGCTATTAATGCCGGTATGAATGATATTCTCGTACCAATGCTTGCAAATCTTCTGGTTGGAGCAGGCGATATGGTATTGAATGTAGTTTATGGGTTGGCCCCGGGAATGGTCTACACACCTGAGGATTTAGCAACCCCGCTTACAAAATTGACGGCTACACTTAGCTATCTGTTTACAGGCGGAGGGCTTGATACTTATTTTGTTTTGGATAACACAGGGCTTCATATCAGTGATAATCTTATCACAATGGTTGATAGCTTGCTGAGGGTTGGGCTGACCATCATACCAACTCTTGGATTATTGAAAAACACCACAACATTCAAAACGGAAGATGAAATTAAAGATATGACAACACCGGAATGTTATGCGTATCTTGGCAAGCTGCTTATTAACGAATATGTAGAATATGCAGATATTCCTGATACAGCCACAAGTTTTAGGTCTGTTATTACATATTTCCTCATCGGTTTGGCTAAAGATGTCTTGCCAGAGATGGACTTTGAATCGATGATTACTGCAGGCACTTTAAATCCGTTCACTGATGGTGTATTCATAGTTGGCGCTGCACTTGGGCGTTACTATCTTAATGGTATTCTGCCTGTTGATATCCAAGAAGGTTTGACCTTTGAGCAAACTATAAGTGCTGTTTTTGATTGGTTCATGAGCAAATACGGCGGTTTGTTTGATACTGCTGATTACCTTCCGACAGACACTGTTTGGAACAAAATCGACAAAATCATCTTCGATATCATTCCGCTCAACTGGTTGCCTGCTCAATTTACAGGTTCCAAATACATGGTGATGGATTGGCTGATAGGCAATATTCTTGATTTTAATTATGTTGGGTTAGCGAGCATTGTTCAACGAAATCCAAATTCTGAGCTTAACAATAGCGTTGTCAAGGTACTTCTCAACACCCTTTCTCGCGTTCTAAAGAGTGCTATAGGCAACCATTTAATTCTTCCAATGAACCTTACAACATTTGAATCTGTCTTTTCAAAAATAAACTGTAGGGCTCTGATTCAAAACTTATGTCAGAATCTTGCTGACCATGGGAGTGTACTCCTAAATTCACTGTTCCCGTTAGCTACTAGTTTGTTGGGATTATGGACACCGGCGACATACATTCGTAAAGCTCCGGTTGGTGCTCCGCTCGTTGGAATAGAAGCCTTGCAAGCCCTGTTGGATTCATACACGCCAAGAAATCTTAATGCAAACATTCAGTACTATGAAGACGGGTACAACTACTTTGGCGAAGAAGACTTTACGGAGCTTCGCACATACTTCAACTATACTCAAGCTAAAACCGAAGCTCAAGGGCTACTTGATGCTTATGCACGTGACCCCGAATCACTTGATTTACAGATGAACACGGATGTAGCCTTCAGAGTTAAATACTACTTTGATAAAATGACTGTAAAAACTGAACTTTGCGCAACACAACTTACCAAAGAAGTTTCAAAATCTTATTATGCAGACTATGAGAATGCGCCGGCCAATACTTACGAGGCATCAAGTTATGCTACTTGGTTGCAGGCATATAATTTTGCAAAGGAAGTTCGTGTCAAGGCAATCAGCAACACAACCGGTATTAGACAATCAATGGTTTCAGAAGCAAGACATAGGCTGTTTAAAGCTGTAAAAGGCTTAAAGGATTTTGTTCCATATGCCGATTACACACAACTCGATTGGTATATTTCTCAGGCGCAGACACGATACAACACATTGCCTGTCGGCATATATACAGATGAAAGCATCCAGAATCTTGCTACTGTACTTGAAGCAGCCAAGAGTATTGACAGAACAATTTCATTTGAAAATCAAGCAATTGTTGATACTGCAGCTTCTGACCTCTACACTGCGATGTATGGTTTGCTCTATATTCTTGCACCGGCAATTAATCCGACTCCGGATTCAACCTTGGATTTTTGGGGCAATCCAATTACACCTGTTGTTAACACCGTTAGAAAATATATTTACGGTTTGTCACAGGGTGGATTTACAATTAGCGACATCACCACTGTTGGCGGGGCTGCAACAATAATTATTAAAACAGCCCAAGGGTATGGTACTGGCACAAAAATCAGACTGATGTTTAACGGCTTAGCCATTGCTACATTCACAGTAATTGTTTTTGGTGATGTTAATGGCGACGGTAACATTGATGATGGCGACAGCGGCATTTTGGTTGATTCTGAAAACAAGCTCTATACTTTAAGCGCAGATAAGAAGTACGCAGGGGATCTTAATGGCGATGGCAATGTTGATGCTATGGATGCCGGTATTGCCACTGATGTTCTTAATTGCCTTTATACTATTGACCAAACAACCGGTATGTATGCACCAACATAAGATTAAATGATTTAGTTCAATAACAAAGGCTTCCATACACAACTTTAAGCTTAACTTTTCATTGTTTTCCCGCCAAGGTTAATCCCTTGGCGGGCATTCTTTTCCCTGTGATGAATTTGTTTTTCAAGTCAGTTTTTGCTTTTTGCTTGCAAGGTTAAATTTGATGTGCTATACTGAAAACCAATTTAAATAGGAGGAATAACTATGTACAATTTTCCGATTGGCGTAATAGTAGACAGCTTCAGAACAGACATTCCTACCGCAGTCAAAAAAGCAGCTCAGGTCGGCGCTCAAGGCATTCAAGTGTATTCAACACATGGAGAAATGTCGCCGGCGAGTTTATCTAAGGCAAAAAGACTTGAATTTGTTGATTTGGTTGCAAGCAACGGACTTAAGATTTCTGCTTTATGCGGTGATTTAGGCGGATTTACCAATAAAAAAGTTAATAGTGGAAGAATCAAGAGTTCAAAAGAGATATTATATTTAGCAAAGGAACTTGGCACGAATGTTGTAACTACACATATTGGTGTTGTGCCGGAAGATCCGAACGCTGAAAGATACAAGATTATGCAGGCTGCCTGTTTTGAACTTGCTGAATATGCAGACACATTTGACGCTCATTTTGCAATTGAGACCGGGCCGGAAACGTCGCTTATTCTTAAAGGCTTTTTGGATAGTATGAATTCAAAAGGAGTTGCAGTGAATTTAGATCCTGCGAACCTTGTTATGGTTACCGGAGATGACCCCGTTCAAGCTGTTTACAACCTAAAGGATTATATCGTCCATACACATGCTAAGGATGGTAAACGGTTGTTCAATAAAGACCCTGAAATAGTCTACGGTATGCGAAAATCTGTTATTATCACCGGGCCTTCATTTGAGGAAGTACCTTTGGGTGAAGGTCAAGTTAATTGGCCTAATTATCTTGCTGCCTTGGCAGATATTGGTTACAAAGGATTTTTAACAATTGAACGCGAAGTTGGAAATAACCCCGAAGAAGATATTCGCAACGCTGTTATGTTTTTAAAAGACTTAATGGCATAGGAAAGGTGAAAAAAGATGAAAACATGTGTAAGCAGTTATAGCTTTCAAAAATTATTGAATTCAGGTGAATATACACAATTAACATTGATTGATGAAGTCAAAAGTATGGGTTTTGATGCAATTGAATTCACCAATCTTGCACCGCCTAAAGATATGAGCGCAGTTGATTTTGCGTATAAACTCCGCGAAGAAAGCGACAAATGCAAGCTGCCCATTGCAAATTATACGGTAGGAGCAGAACTTCTTAATTGTCTTAACCTGGACGACGAGATTGCTCGTATAATGGGGGAGATTGATATTGCGATAATTCTTGGTGCCAAGGGTGTGCGCCATGATGCAACAGGCGGATATAAAGGCATCGAGAAGTCATTCAAAAGCTTTGACAACGCTCTTTTCACTCTGATAGAAGGTTGCCGTCGAATAACTGAATATGCCGCAAATAAGGGCGTTAAGACAATGGTCGAAAACCATGGTTTCTTTTGCCAGGAAAGCGCTCGGGCAGAAAAATTGGTTACCGGTGTCGGTAATGAAAATTTCGGCATGTTGCTTGATATGGGCAACTTTCTTTGTGCAGATGAAGCGCCGGAATTAGCATTTGGCAGACTTGCTTCTTTTGCGAAGCACATTCATGCCAAAGATTTTCATGTTAAAAGCGGACAAGGCATTAACCCCGGCGCAGGCTTTTTCACAAGCAGGGCAGGCAACTTCTTGCGTGGAGCAATAATCGGCCACGGCGATGTACCTATCATGCAATGCCTTTCAATCTTAAAGAAAAATGGCTATGAAGGCTATGTAAGTATAGAGTTTGAAGGTATTGAGGAAAACATGATGGCTATTGGAACCGGGCTCAGCAATCTTGAAAGATTTATTGAGATGGCATAGCCCCTGGGTATTATGACAAAAAAATGATTGTTAAGTTTTAGGGCGGGTTTTCATAACCCGCCCCGGATTATTGAATAAAATTAATTTACAAGATTCATTCTAAAAATTCTTAATATTTTTGAAAAGTGATTGACAAAAAGGTGCCGATTTGTTATTATACATCTGCTCGCTTTTTGCAGGAAAGTTGACTAAAGGAGTAAACATTTTAATATTGCTTCAGTAGTATTTGCTTCAATTTGGGCCATTAGCTCAGTTGGTTAGAGCAACCGGCTCATAACCGGTTGGTCCGGGGT
>CAYNMU010000019.1:0-31414 GCA_964398395.1 uncultured Eubacteriales bacterium | reverse complement strand
CATGGCCCTATATTATTGTCTAGTATTATTTAATTATTAGTCTGTCCCTAGCATCTCTTTGATCGTTCACTCCTTTTTTACCATAGCATCCGGCCTCCATCAGCGCGATGGTTCCAAGCAAACCGCCCCAATAATAGAAGCTGTCGCCCCCCATCTTGCCGGGCGCCACCGTGTTGTCGCCGGTTGCGGCGTTGTAATTCTCCAGCACATGCCCATGCGCCCGCCAGTTTTTCAGCAGGAGCGCCTGGGACTTCGCCACCAGCTCCAGCCGTGCGTTCCTGACCTCGGGAACCGCGTCGTAGCGTTGCAGCCCGAGGTAGACCAGGAAGTTCATCGGTCCCCAGATGCGGCCGCGCCAGTAACTTTGCTCGGGATAGGCCGGATCATTCCGGGCGATCGAGGGCAGGACCCACTCGCCACCAAACTCCTGCGGATTGTTGAAATGCTCCGTGATCATACGAACCGCCTGTCCGGGCGTCGCCGCGCCCGCGAGCAGCGGATAGAAACAGGTGGGAGCCATTCGATCGCTGAATGTTCCCGTATCGGTGCGCCGGTTCAGGAAGATCCCCGCCGCTTCACACCACAACCGCTCCTGCATGGCCTTTCGGACCTCCTCAGCGCGGGACTGCAGTTCGGTGAAGTCCGTTGCCCGCCCCAGGATCGAGGCGATATCCGCCAAAGCTTCGCAGTCGGCCACGTAGAGACTGTTGAGCCCCACATCCCAGAGCGCAAGCCGGTGCGTGACCGGGTCAAACGGGATGTCGTCGTACATCGGCGAGTTGTCGAGGCCGGACTCCAGGGAGGCTCCAAAGCGTTCATTGACGCCGTGCGTCTCCCAGTGACCGTCTACCACAGGGTCGTAGGGAGTCGAGCCCCAGCAGAGGAGACCGCGATCCTGCCGGGCTTCCCACCACCAGCGGTTCCAGCGCAGGAGTTTGCTGTAAACCGTTTCAAGAAACCAATTTTGCGGGTAGCGACGATGGATTTCCCGGCAGACCCAGGCGCCCACAGGCGGCTCGGAGCGGTCACGGCTGACGCAGCCGTTGGCGGAGGCGAAGTTGGGAACCAACCCGGCCTCGGTAATCTCGTCAGTGATGGCAATGGCATTGGCCATGGCCAGTTCCGGACAATCCAGACTGAACATGTACGCGGCAAAATAGGTATCCCACTCGAAAAGCACCCAGCCCTGACTGCACCACGTCCGCGTGACCGGCGTGATCACGCGCTCCTTGAGTGGATCGTAGATGGTGTTCCAGGCGAGGGAGGCGCGTGAGGCGCGGAAGACTTCGGCAAGCTCGCCAAAGTCCGCCGCCCGGGCCTCCTCGGCGGCGTGCAGCCGCTCCATGGCCGCTTGAATCTCCGCCACCGTGCGGGGGCGACCGACACTCAAACCGACCGGGCGATCCAGCGGCAAGGCCAGGTACGGCGTCAGCGCCCAACAATGGGGCTCCACGACAGAAGGAACCGTGGCCCGCACCGTAAGCTGGCGGCTTCCGGCTTCGCCACAAAGCGTGTCGCCTTCCAGCCGCCAGGTTCCGGGCCGGTTCCAGAGCATGCCGCCCTCGACGGTCAACAGGGCAGGCTTGAGCTGCATGACCAGCGGCGTGGCCAGCACCAGTAGATCGCCGTCATCAAGGCCGGTCTGGATCCGCAGCGTGATCCCTTCCCAGGTCAGCGTCAGATCGGTATAGCTACCGTCATAGGATCGCAGTCCGGGCCGAACATCCACCGGCCCCTTCAGGATTTCCCGCAAATGCTGGCCGCCCCGGTATTCCTTGAGGCCAAACTGCAACGCCATCCCCTCCGGCAACAACACATGGGTCAGCATGCTCTTGACATGCCAGGTGTTCCAGCCGGCAGCGAGTTGTTTGGTTGAATTTGTGCGGTCGCTCATGTCAGCCTCTTCCAATGCCGTGCTGTGGCGTGGAGCCTGCTCAATACTGCACCCGATATAACTGGCCGGTGATGGCGGGACTCTCGGCGCAACCCCGAAGCGTGAGCGGAACGCCGGTGCGGAGCCCGGCGGTATCAATCTCCCCCATCGCCCATGACAGGCCGCTCCAAACCTGCTTGTCGTATTCGATCCGTACCGCCACCGGCTTCCCGTCCTGGGTGGCGCTGAGCTGAATGAGTTCATTCAGCCGTTTGCCCTTCGGCGGCGAACCGCCGGAGAGGCGATGCGCCTGCCCGTTTTTCGCTTTCAACTGGATGCCGAAACGAATGAAACCGCTCGCTGGCGGCTCAATCGTGGTGGCGATGGCGTGAACACCGTCGGCCTTGAACTCTGCGGCCAGCGGCTCGATTTGACGAGGGATGACGACATCGTCCTGAACGCCTAGATCATGCGTTTCGTTGGCATAGCAACCCAACCCCACGACCGCCATCTGCTCGGGCCCGAGTGTGATCGCCGTGGCCGTGAGCCCGGGTTCGAACCCCGCATCCCTGAACAGCACGCGTTGCCCCGGATGGCCCAGCGCGGGAAGCGCCAACATGGCGACACACTGCGCGGGATTGACGACCGTTACGAGTGCGCCCGCTGGCTGGTGCGCGAGGAAGCCATACGCCTCACCGCGACCGGGCAGACCGCCGAAGGTGGAACTCCGTCCGTTTTGCTGTAGGGTCATGAACAGGCCCTGCGCCTTGGCGAACCAGGCGGCCTGGACTCCATCGAGGAGATCGAGACTGCCATAATACGTATTGACCCAGCCACCCCGCGCCAGACTCAGGAGCAGCATCCCCTTCCACGCCTCCGTCTTACGAAAATAACACGTGCCGGTGTTGGCAATCATGAAGGCGGTATTGTCGATGCGGGGCAGCGGAAAGCCAGATGCTTCGTAAACGCGGACCTGATGATCGGAGTAGATATCCTTGGCGCGCCAGAACCGCATTGCGGGAACATCGGCGGGCCGGGGATCGCCGCAGTAAAGGGAGTCGAACACCTCCAGCCAGTGCGTGTCGATCGCCTTACGCACGGGCACGCTGGTGTTGCTTTGCGTCACCACCTCCTCGAAGCCGTTATAGGCGATGAGCACCACCTCGGGATGGGCCTGGCGGAAGCTTTTCAGCCCCGCGGAAAAGGCGGCGATGTTCGCCGTGCGGATCTCCGAGGGCAGCATCGTCAGTTCGAGTTCCGGAGTGGCGGCGGCGAAATCGGCGAAATCGAATTTGAACAGCCGGACGCCGCGCTCATACCACTCATGCATCATCGCAAGGAAATCGTTAAGAAAGCCGCCCTTGAACAGACAGCAGGAGTTGCCACTGGCGCTGACCGAGTCGCGCCACGCCGCCGTGGGCTCAAGCTGGCACCAGAGTGCATTGCTGGCTAGCCACAGACCCGGCTTGACATCGTTCTTCAGGCATTTCTCCAGCCATGCCTCCGGCCCGTTGGGCCAATGCGGCTGGCGCCACGCGCGGTAGCCGCCGGCCCGCGCATACCAGAACGCGTCCATAACGTAATAATCGAATCGCACGCCCGACTTCCGCAGGCGGAGCAACTGGTCGAGCTGCTCCATCGCGATCGCCTCGGTCAACTCCACATTGTCCGAGAGTTCGTCGTACGCCGCCCAGTTGATGTAAACACTGATGGGGTTAGCGATCATGATGGGATCCTGTTTGTATGAAGTGTGTGCATGACAGTTGACAGTTTATCCTGGAGCGCGGCCGCCAGGCGTCGTCGTAGCGGATCAGGCGGAAGGCTGGCGTCACCATCTCTTCCCCATCCATCAATTAAGAGTTTCATAATCTATTGTTTTTCTCCCAGGTCCGTTCGTCCAAACTTCCGCAATGCCACCTCAGCGTCCGCGACACTGCTGAAGGCCGGCAACTGCAGAAACAATCCCTCCGGACCGAGTTCCCGCCAGAGCGCCACCGCTTCGTCCACTGAACAGAAGATGTACAAGCTGAACTTGCGACGGCGGATCTCGCGCAGGGCATCAAGCCACTGGAGCGGGGATCCCGCCGTCGGTTCCGGATTCCACTGGATCCCGTTAAGCTTGGGACACTGACGCAGTAAATCAAGGAAGCGCATCTGACAAGTCCCGTCAAGGTGGTAAAGGGAATAGTCCATATAATCCGTCACCCGTCTGAGGTCCGGTAGCACAAAACGCTGAAACATCTCCGGCGACAGCATCACCGAGAAATCGCATTGAACGCCCTCGCTGCGGCCTTCCGCCATGGGACCAAAGAAGCAGAGTGACCGACCATACCCAAGCCGGCGATAGATATGCTCGTAGCATCCCATGTAGAGGTCGTTGAGTGCCCCCGCCCAGGCCTGAACGCGTTGGGGATTGTCGACCATGGCCTCACACAGGCGGTCGGCCCCTATGAGCATCGACAAGGTTGTCAACCCGTCGAGCATCAAGGGTGGAGTAACGAAGTCAGGGGCCTCCACCGCCACCTTCAACGCGTCGTAACACTGCTCCAGCATCCTCATGCGGGGATGGGCCGGGTCAAAAACCGGGGGATCCTGGTCAAACAAATGGGGATTCTCGCGAATCCAGACATTGTCAGGATCCTCGTCGTAATCCCCGCCCGCAAGCACTGCCGGCAAGGCGAGAAACCTCGCCATGACGGCATGATGTCCTGGAAACAATTCGGCCAGATAGCGCACGTTGCGCGCGGTGGCGCGGTATTGTTGGACCTGCCACTCCGGCAGCCAATCCCGTTCCTTGGCCGGGAGCGAGGCCAGTTCCGATGACGGACCTGCACTCCCCAGCCTGACCTGGATGCCCAAGGCCGGACTTCCATCGTAACTTTCCCCCGCCCAGAAGGCGCGAAGGCGTTGCAGTGAATCTTCACGGCTCATAGCGGCTCCTTGTGCCAATCGGCGAGGAAGTGCACCAGGGTGCCGGTGCCGAACGAGTAGTGCGGCATGCCGGCCTGATTGATCTTCGCCCATTGGCTGGGATAGTTCTCGGCGATCTCCCGGCTGCCGGACACGACCGCCAGGTAGCGCTCCTTCGCCAACGCAGCTTCACGGGTGTAGCCGTACTTGCTGAGGATCTCCGCGTTCCAGAAGTAGACATGCGGCCAGGTCCGCCCACGCCAGTAGCCGAGCGGGTCGTAGGTCGCCTCATCATAGGCCACGCTGGGGAACGGGACCGTGCCCCAGAATTCCTTCGGATTCAAAAGATGCCGCTCAATCGCCCGGCGCGCCTCGGCTTCCGGAAGGTCCACCCCGGCCCAGAGGGGCAACAGGCTGAAGAAGGTCTTCACGCGGGTCGGCTCGCCCGTGGTCGTGTCCCGATCATGAAAGATCAACTCATCCGGATGCCAGAGATGCTCCATGATCTGCCCACTGATCCACTGCTGGCGTTGACGCCAGTGCCGGGCGTCCTCCGTCTTTCCCAGGGCCACGGCGATGGATTCCAGGCAGTGCATGTCCATCAGCAGATAGGAGCAGAGGCTGACGCTCTTGTGCGGCAGCAGGTTGTGGCAGGTCATCTTCGCGGGATCGGAGCTGAACGGCGCATAGCGGTCGTACAGCGGCGAGTTGTCGGCCGGACAGCCCGCGTTGCGCCATTCGGGGATGCCGTCGCGGTCATGGTCGGCGACCTCGAACCAGCGCTCATGGAGCGTGCGCAGGCTCGGATATAACCGTGCCAAGGGCGCCTCCGCCTTGCCGCAGCGCCAGAGTTTGCACACCGCCCACGAGGCGATCGGCGCGTAACATTCCTGATAACGCTGACCGGGCGGAATCTCCGGATACGCGCTAATGAACGGCGGCGGCAGGCTGCCCGGAACCGCATGGTCCACATAGCATTCGACGATTTCCGCGGCCCACTCCGGATTTATCAGCCCCAGGGTCGGCAACGCAATCATCGAGTCCCAGAAAAAGTTCGTCGAGGACCAGTCGATAGGCGAGGCCAGGGCGGCGAGTTTGGCCGAGAAATTCCCGAAGCCCGGGGCGCGAACGGTTGCGGTGACCAGGTCGTGCACCGCATGGATCCGCTTGCGGCGCCAGTAGCGGGTGTCGGGCTGACAGGCCGGCAGGGCGGACAACCAACCGCGCCAGCGCGCCTCGGCCCCCTCCAGGGACTCGGGCGCGGCGGGAGATGGTGCAACCGCCCCGCTGAAACTCCACTCGAACGTCGCCGTGGCTGTTCCGCCCACAAGGGCGACTTCGCCGGCAAAGGCCTGGCCCCCTTCGGCCACCTCAACGACAGGTAGTTCCGAAGAGCCATGGGAGACCGGCCTCACCCTCAGCCGGAGCTGCCAGTCGAAGGCAAAGGGCTTCCGAAACAGGACGTTGTTTCCCGAACAGTGAATGGTCCATTCCCAGCCGTCCTCTCCGGTTTCTCCGGCAATGCTCATGCCGGCCCCGGCGAAGGCGCCACCGACGGCCAATCTCGGCACGGGCGAGCCAGCTTTCAGCGATTCCAACTGCCAACGGACGACAAGCCTGTCATTGGCGGCAAACCACACCTCCTGGACGAGGCGCGTCCGCTCCGTCTGGCCCGTTTCCCGCCAGCCCCAGGGCCAAGACGAGCGTTCGGTAACCGCCACCAACTCCCATCCCTGCCCATCATCCAGCCACACCCGCAACGCGGGCTGCAGCGTAGGTTCACAAGACCCCAGGTGGAGCCCCTTGAGATAAAGCTGGCTGACACCGATCTGGTCGGAACCGGAAGCGGAGACGGCAACCGGCGCGTGGTGGTCGCCCAGCACGCAAAGATGGCCGTCATAGGAAACACTGTTCAGGAATTCTTCACCGGAAATTGTTGTGCTCATTAAGTACCGTTTTATGGTTGTGTGCGTTCAAGCCTGCCTTCTATCATCGTCAACTTTCCACCACCAAGGCGCCATGGATATGGACGGCGGGAATCCGGGCCACGAGCGCGCCGTCCGCCCACTGCCAATCCACCGCGCCGTCTTCCAGCGCCCAGGCCACCTGGCGGGGCTTGGCTTTCAGGCGCATCCGCACCGTGATCGGGCCCAGCGGCGGAATCTCGTCAATCGCGCCGTTGTTGATTTGATTGGGGATGCCGCTGGCACGGTTGACCAGATGCACGAACACGGTTTTGCCGCGCCGGCGCAGGGTGACATCCACACAGATCGGCGCCTGGACGCGGATTTCCGGATCAGGCAGCAGCCGCTTTACCAGTTCACCGACAAAGCTGCGGGTCATGGGGTAGCGGTTGTTGGCAAAGTCCCTGAACAGATCAGCGGGCACATAGGCGACCAGGCCCTTGCCGACGCGGTTGACCACAGCGGCGGGATGGGGCAACAGGCAATCTTCGAGCAGACAGCCGTTCCCTAGTTTTCCAAAACACTCGGACGTAGTGGCCTCGCCCAATCGCCAGGTCTTGCTGTAGAGCGGCACTTCGCCATCGCCGGCTGGCACCACGTAGGCTTTCTCCGTCTGCACTTCGCTGCTGCAGAAACCCAGGAATCTCTCGCCGAAACGGTCATAAAGGTCGCTTCCGGTCAACAACAGGCTGCCGCCGCCCTCGGCATACGCCTGCAGGGCCGTCACCATCGCCTCCGACATCCGCGCCTGCTCGGGCACGACGATCGCGGGGAATTCCGACAGCCGCGGCAGCAGCGCCCACTCATCCAGGATATCGACACCGTAGTTGTTCTCCAGCAGCGCGAAGACCGCGCCCTGGACCGGCGCGGCATCGATATTCCACATCATGGTCTTGCTGCGCACGTCGCTGTAGAGATGGTGCTCGGAGTGCAGCACGGCGATCTGCGGCAGGGTCTCGGTATGCTGGCAGATTGCCCGGCGCGCCTTGACGAAGGCCGAGACTTCGGCCATCCGCCGCTGGCGCCACGGGATCAGGCGGCCGTCGCGCACCGGCGGATGCTCGTAAACTTGAACATTGCCGCCAAAGGCCAGCAGCACCGCCGCCTCCTGCATGAGCATCTGCGGCGGCTTGACCGCCCACGGCGAGTCGGGCTTGCCCATGCCGTGCGAGCAGTAGAAGTTCCACAGCATGATGTCCCAGGGCTTGCCGCGGGTGGAGAGGAAGCGCGCTTCGCAGCGGCTGCGGTCCACCCCCCAGACCCAGGCGTTGTCGCCGCTGATCCAGTCGGTCGGGACGGTCGGCTCTCCGGGGTTCAAGAAGGTCTGCAGCCAGTTCGAACAGACCAGCACCTTGGGATTATGACGATGCACCGCCTCGCAGTAGCGGGTCACCATGGCATAGAAACTTTCGCGGGTGAAGTTCCACCAGCGCGGCCACACGGGATCGTCCTCCTTGGCCGGCGGAACGGCCAGCCCCGTCTGCGCCGTCCAGGCCGTCTTGCATTTTTCGCAGTAGCAGGGTTCGACCGCCCAGATATCGCCGTCAATCCAGAAACCGTCAACCTCGTAGCGGTCGATTAACTCGATCATCTGCGGGATCATCAACTCGTCGAGATAGGGGCCGCGCGGGCACATCTTCTCGCCGGTCGGCGCACCGGCATTCTGACCAAACGGGGCCCCGGCGGCCTGGCCATCGGCGGTGACCACGCACCATTCGGGGTGCTTGGCGCCAGCCGCCTTGTCCCAGACGCCGGAATAGTGGCAATGCAGCGGCAGACCCAGTTTGCGGGTCGCCTGCCTCCACTGCATGAGAGCGTCCTGTTTCAGACCCGGCGGCACCGAGGCGTCAGCAACCTTGCTGAACCAGCTTGTATAGCCGGGATGCCCCTTGCAGTCGGTCTGCACGAAATCCGGCGCCATCAGCTCGAGCATCGGTACCAGCTCCGCCTCGCTGCAGTGGGTACCCAGGTTAGTATTGCCAGCTTCGGCATGCAAATCGTAATGCAACCCGAAGTACCGTTCGTCACCGTGCCATTTTCCTTTGTATGTCATCGTCCGTATCCTTGTTCGATTAGGGTTCTTTGGTTCATAATCTCGTTCTCACTCCACGGTCGCCGTGCCCCATTCGGCGGGTTCGAGGCGGCTCTCGTTCGGGACATCGCTGACGACGTTCGCGCTGAAGCCGTTGTTCATCCAATAGGCGCGGGCGGCAGATTGGGTGCCGGGGGCATTGCCGAAGAGGTAGCCCACGTCCATCTTCACCGTCTGCCCGGACTGCGGTTTCCAGCCAAGCACCGCCAGCGGCACAGACACCGTCGCCCGAAACCCTTCGGCCGTCTTGGCATAGTCAAGCGCAACGGCGTCGAGCACCGTAATGGCGTCGAAGGGTTCCTGCCCGGTGGGTGACTTGAGGACGATCCGCTCGCCAGTAAAACCCGCCACGCGCGGCCGGTAGATCACGGCGTAGGGTTTTCCGGCTTGGCGGGTGATCAACACCCTCACGTCGCCGGGCGCCGGCGTTTTGCGCTGGGCATCGGCCTGCGGATCTGTGGTGAGTTGGATATCGAGGCAGTTGCCACCCTTGAAGAGCAACTTCGGGTCGCTCTCGGCATTCACCAGTTCGTTCGGCGCGGTCACGTCGAACCTCACGTACAGATTCGAAGCGTCGTACGCGGCCCGGGCCTCGAAGCGGCGGGCGCCGTCCAGCGCCTTGGAAACCGGCTCGGCGCCGTCCAGCGCGGTACGCCCGCGAACAATGGTGAGCTTGTGGCTGCGGGCGAGCAGCGCCTTGTACTCGTTGAATTTGGTCGCGGCCAGCGTGGCGTCCGCCGCCGACAGTTCATACGTCCCGCCGGTCAGCGGCTCGACGCTGTTCAGCCCGTACACTTCCCAAACCCGGGAATCCTGCCCGCCGTGAATAACGAAATAGCGGTCCGGGCCTTTGGGATCGGGGCGGAGTTTGACGAACTGCCCGCCCTGCCCTTCCGGCTGGCCTTCGTCGGAACCGCGTCCGCCGTAGCGGCCATCCTTGAGAACCGCGGCCACGTAGATGCCGTCGCGGGTGAAGATGTGGTTCGGACCGAAGTAGGTCATCATCGCGAAGTAATCGCCAGCCGTGCCCATCGGCCCGGTCATCCCCCAGAGCCGACCTGGGCCAGTCATGGGCAGACCGAGCGCGCCGCGCCAGTCGGTAATACTGGAGTAACTCCAGAGCGCCTCACCGGTCGGCGACCACTTGACCAGATTCCCGCTGGAGGAGTAGGTGCCTCCCGCCGAATCGCGCCAGCAGTAGCCGTAGGGCGGCATTTTGCCGCTCAGCGGTGTCGTTTCCAGTTTTGCCAAGTCGTAGGTGGGGCAACCTTTGGCGCCCTTGCCGACGGGCGCCAACCGGCGGCCTTCCCGGAACCAGAGCGTCAAGTCCGCATCCACCCAACCGAGGCCCGTCGTCGACCCGGGCACTCGTTTGACTTCCTCCGCCTGCACGCGCTGGTCGTCATTCTGGTCCTGCCAGAAGTATTGGCCGTGCGGATACGCTTTCAAATCGTCCAGCAGCGGCACACCCTGACCGCCGTACAGCGGCGAACCGTAGATGTTGATAACGGCAACGAAAGGCTTGAACAGATCGCCGTCACGCCGGTAGAGGATCGCCTTGGCCTGGCCATTGCCCCAGAGGTATTGCCGGCCATCGGCGGCGGTGAAGATCCGCGCCAGCCCCTGATACCCGTCCGGGTTCGGCGCCTCGATCATGTCGGGTGCCAACTTGCGCCAGATCGTCGTCGTGGGCGTACCCTTGAGAGTCTTCCAGTCAATCGCCCAGAGGACGTTGTGCGCCAGCATCTCGCCGGGCTTGTCCGGGTCGATGTAGCCGTAGCCGAAGTACGACGAGCCGCCGAAGTACTCGGCCGTGTTCTTGCCAGACGTCGTGTCCCAGACGCTGATCCGCTTCGGCGCATCCTCGGTCTCCGCCACCCACAGCCGGTTCTGCTCGTCCAGCGCGATCCCGCCGGGCATATACACGCCTCCGCGGTTGTACTTGCCAACCACCGCCCGGCCGCCGGGTTTGCCGATGGTGCGCAATAATTTGCCCATCGAGTCGAAGACGGCCACGTCCTGACGCTTGCCGGCATTGGCGACGTAGATCGTGCCGTCCGCCCCGACCGCGAGGCCGGTGGGCGAATCCAGATGACCGGTAATGAACCCGGTGCCCCCCTCACCCTGACCCTCTCCCTCGAGGGGAGAGGGAATCTTTTCTGCCTCCTCTCCCCTTGTGGGAGAGGATTGAGGTGAGGGGTTCGTCAACTTACGGATTGTATCTTGGCTCACCACGAGCACCGCACCATCGGGGGCAAAGGCTAACGGACCGGGTGTTGCCACCTTCAGTGTCCCCTGCAAGTCACCGCTCACCGCCGCATAGACGGCGATCAGGTTGCGCTTGCCGAGACTGACGAAGACCTTGCCGTCATTGTACGCCAGCCCGGTGACCTGATTGCTTTTCACATCGCCACCGGCGGGAGCGATGAGCGACGGCTTGCCGTTGCCGAAGTTGATCGGGCGTGAGTCGGCGAGATCGAGAACCTGCACGCCCTCCTCGTTGAAGGCGTGATCCCCGGCGATGAACAACCGTTTCCCATCGCTGGCCAGATGCAGGGCGTTATGTTTCGTGCCCCACTGCTTCCGGCCCTCCGCATCCACGCGGATGATCCCCCAGCCGAACTCGCAATAGTTCCACGCAAGGACCATGCCGCCGGGCACGCGGCAGACGGTGGACGGCGTGCCGTGGTCGCCGCCCCAGCCGCCCTTGTTGTCATCGGTCGGCCACGGCGGATTGCCGGAATTGTGGACGCTGAAGAGCGCCTTGTAGGTGATCGGGTCATGCTGCACGCCTTTCCAGGTGTACCGGCCTGGCGGCAAAGGCTGGCCTTGATCGTCAAGCCCGTCCCACAGCTCGGCGTTCTTGCCCGCGCGCCGATCCTGCTGCGCGACGAGCAACCGCGCCACGCGGTTCGAGGAATCGAAGAGCTGAACCGTCACCTGCCGCTCACGCGGCAGTTCGTAGGCGAACTTCAGCGGCAACGGTTTCTCCGGCGGGAGCCCTTCTTCCACAAGCGCCTTGGGAAGATTCCCCTTTTCGGCAAACGCCATCTTCCCCCAGCAACTTGAATCCTGGAACGGGAAACCGGGCGCACCCATCACGTCATACGCCCAGGCATGACCGCCGGCGGTTTTGAGACCGTCCGGCGTGCCCCAGAACACAGCGAACGTACTCGCCAGCAAATCGCTCGCTTTGGGCGCGCGCTTCAAGCCCAGGGTCGCGAACGGGATCCGGTACTCGAGGGTATAACCGCCGCCGTCCGCGGCCTTCACGAACTTGCCTTGGAAATTGGCCTGCGGGATCACGCCGGTGGCGCCAAGGTCAGGACGGACCGGCACCACGCCCGGCACCAGGCTGCGCAGCAGGGCGAGGTTGGGCTCCTGGCGGTCGGTGAAATACCACAGGAACATCGTCGCCACCGGCGGCAGGGTCGTGTGCTTCTCGAATTGGCTGGCGTTGAGGGGATACGGCAGATCGGGATCAAGGCTGTACCAGATCTGCAGCACGTCGGCGTCCCACGCCTTTTCCGGATCCACCTTGGGATCATGCCGGTTCATCATCGGCGAGGCGTCGCGCACGACGGCGCTGACGTAGAGCGCCTCAGCGTCATACATCACCGCCAACCGCGCACTCATCGAGTCCGCCGTCTCGGCGACGACATAACTATGAATCTGCCCCGACAAATCCCAGTCACTGAGATCGCCGTCAATCTTGACCGTCGCCGGTGCCGGCACGGCAAAGATCTTCTTGTGCATCCCCCGGCCCGTCTGTGCCGAAGCGACCTGCACGCACACACACACGCTCATAACCATCAAAAGCCAATACGATTTCATAACTTTCTGCTTTCCTTTCTCTAACCCGGCATGGCCGGAACCCAATCTTTATCTGTCAGGGAACATAAACTCCCGCCCCCTGAACTGCCCCTGCTGGCGCGGTTACCCGTTTTGCTGAACGCCGCCGGTTTGAACCTATGGCATCCTTCTCCGGTTCGACCGGGACATCCTGAAGATCGACCTCCACATCGGTGACCCATGCTGTCCCCTTACCATTCAACACCACATCAAACCAGATCAGATAATCAAACTCCTTTTCAGGGACTTCCAGGGGGGGCACCGAAATCGCCACCCACCCATCCGTCGTCCCGCTGACCGGCTCGCTTTGGAGGGTTCTAGCCCATTCGACATGCGGCGTAGGATGCCACACAAACGTGTGGTACCGCAAACGGATAAACACCCCCGGCCCCTCCACGCCCGTGGTTTTTACCATCGCCTTAATCCTCAGGATCTTCTTTGCCGGGACCTGGGAGGGCGGCTCTGCCGACCAGACCGTCTCCTCATATGCCTCATTGCACAGGCGCAAAGAGCCCTTGGTCGCGTGACCTGTTTCGCGGTCCCATACCTTTTGCGGGGGGTGCTGCCGGAATCCGGAGGCGTCATCAACACCACCTACATCCACAGCCTTCAGGAATCCGTTCAGGCCAAGTTCCAGACGCGGGTAGTCATGTTTGGCCCGGTCGGCAGGCGTGATCGGAACCCGGCACGCCCGTGCCTTCAGAGCGCGGGACTCGGCATCGGACAGGTACTTGATGACATATTCGATCTCCAGCACCTGTCCCGGCACAATGGGTTCCGGCGTACGCACCTGGCAGTGCAGATCGTAGAACATGTCGCAGATGGCCCAGGTCGGCGCCAGGATGCTCCGGGTGACCACCACGACGGGACTGGCCGCCTCCTTACCGAAGAACCCCGCGAGCGTGCCTTCGGCAAATGTCAGCGGATCGATCTTCTGGCTGTAGTGCAGCAGGTGTTGATGCGGGAACTCCCACACGGCCCCCTCGCGGTCTACCATCAGCGTCCGGTCGAATTCCTTGTCGGCGGCAAACATGAAGCAGCGTCCGCATTTGCCGGGATAGATGTTGTTGAATTCCAGACCATGAAGCGTCACCGGTTCCGAGGCCCGGCAGACAATGGTCGAACGGCACGTCCAGAAGTACCGGGCTCCGTTACTATCGGCGGACAAGACCGCCTCGGTGACGGCCTCAAAACGGCCGTCTTCCGCCCGGCTGGTGCCGGTCAACCGCAGTCGGCGGCCGCCATCGAGCAGTTCCCACCGCTTATCGACCAGCGTCTCACAGAGATGGGGCGGAAACAGCAACAGTTTGAGGCCGAGTGTGTAGCAGAGGTGGGTCTCCTTGAGGAGCGCGGTCAGCCGCGGTCCATTCTCCAGAGGCGACTTGAGCAACCAATCCACGTAGCCCTGACTCGTCACATAGGCCACGCTCCGTCCGGCATCATTAATCGCCCAACAACCCGAACCGATATCTTCCACAGTGAATTTCACATCCATATCATCCCTTTCTTCAGTCGAACCCAATGTCTGTTCCCGTTTATTCATAGAGGCAATTGCAATAGTATTCAGGAGTCAGAATAAATACAGATTAGTCCAATATCCATATACGACCCCGTCACTCCCTCCAGAAGAGCACTTGCGGCCGTTGGTCAGGTGGGCGGTCCGCTCGTCGAGGTTCGCCCCCGGCCGGCAGGCCCCGCCCATCAGCGCCTTCGGGTTTTCCGCACTCGCCCAGCGTGTCTGCACGCCTTCGGGCACATCGTAGAGTGGTCGTTCATTCATCATGTCGTCGTCTCCTTAATCATTTCATCTTCCGTTTAATGGCTGGCAATGTTTATTAACTTTCTGTTCGTCCAAACTTCCGCAATGCTACCTCAGCGTCCGCGAGGAAGCGCACCAGGGTGCCGGTCCCGAACGAGTAGTGCGGCATGCCGGCCTGATTGATCTTCGCGTTCCAGAAGTACACATTGGGCATCACTTCATCCGGTAGAAGCCGGGCCGGACCTCGCGAAACGCCCCGTCCGCGCCGCGGACGACGATCGCGCCGGTCAATTCCTCGCGCAGTTCGCGGACCTTGGCCCGATCCTTGTCCAGGCGCAGTTCCGGATGCATGAATCCCTCCGCCGCCCCGTGCGGTGTCGGAACGATCAACAGGTCATCGAGGACCGACAGGTCGCCCGGCAGCCAGGTGAAGGCGTCGCTCCCGCCCCGCTCGGTCAAGAGCTTGAGCATGTAGCGGTTGTGCTGTTCCCAGCCGGGACGCTCGTCAGCAACGCACTGCCCGGAGGCCGCCGCGTAGAACAAGCCGCTGTCCACGGTCAGGCGCTTGCCGCCGTGGTTGCGAAGATTCATCAGGAAATCGCGCGGCCCGAACCCGTCAATGCCGCGCGGCGGATTCGAGATAACGCTGAACTGCTCCACCGGGCCATCCAGGGTGGTCCCCTCGCCGATCATGATCGCCTCCGGGTCGCAGGCCTTGATGTGGGCGAACATCTCGTCCATGAACCCGATGGCATGCACCGGCGTCTCGCCGGGGTAGCGCATGAACGGACGCGGCCGGAAATCCGGCGGGATCGGATGGCCGAGGCAGTCGAAGAAGATGCCCTTGCCGCCGCACTCCTTGATGTAGAAGTCGATCCACCGCTTGGTGTAGGCCCGGTATCCGGGATGGCCAGGATTGACGAAGAACATGCTGCCGGCGCCGGCATTGCCCCAGGAGGCGACCATGCGGCCGTCGATGCCGCGGACGAACCAGTCGTCATCCACCTCGAGCGCGCCGGGGACCAGGCCGGAATGCGACATCCAGATGACTAGCGGCACGCCGCGGTCGGCCAGGCGGCGGCACATGCGGCGGAATTCCTCGCGGCTGCCATGGCGCGGATCGGGCCCGTAGCCGGTGGGCGACGTACCGCAGTACATGGACCGCTCGTTGACCAGATTGATCCAGATGCCGTTGCACTGCCCGGCGTCCACCTTCTTCTCCCAGACGGCGGCCTGCTCCGTCCAGGTGGCCTCGTTGTTCCAGGCGAGGCCATGACCCCAGAGGGTCTTCCGGGTCCAGGCCGGCGGCTCCTGGTAGTAGAACGAGGCGTAGTCCGCCATCCAGCGTTGCATCTCCTCCTGCGTCTCGCCGTGGTAGATCGTGATCTCGGGGAGCCGGAACACGGTGCCCAGCGGCAACGTGGCGTGGAAGGTGAAGTCGAAGCACACCCCGCGACCGGCATCGCGGATGTTCAGGATGTAGCCGAGCTGCGGCCGGCGGCAGGTGATCGCCAGCCAGTGCCCGGTCTTGATGTTGTAGAACGCGGCACCGTTCAGAACCATCCCGCCGGGATAGTGGCGGCGGAAGACGTGGCCCATGTAGCTCTTGGCCTTTTCAGGCGTGTCGTGCTCGTAACCGACGTGGCCGTTCTCCTGATCCGGACCGCAGGAATAGGCGTTGGGAAAGATCATGCGCGTATCCTGGCCCCAGAATTGCCAGTTCCAGTTCAGCAGCGTCAGCGTGTCGACATGCATGGGCGCCTCGAGCACCGGACCGCCGGGGCCCGGGCATTCGTAGGACAGTTCGGCGGTTTCGCGCTGCAGGCCGTACTGGATGCCGAGGGCCCGGAAGGGCAGCTTCGGCCGCGTGCCCATGACGCGGGTCATGACCAGCCCCATGCCGGTGTAGTGGTTCACGAACTTCTCGCCGCGCAGTCGCGCGTTCGTCGCCAGCGGCTCGGCCGCGGCGCCGGGCAACGGGGCCGCTCGCATGGCGAAAGGCGCGCCGTTGAGCAGCAGTTCGGCCGCGACCGGCGGCTCGGCGCCGGCCAGCAGCTCCGCGCCATAGAGATTGAACGAGACGACCCGCCCGGTGGCGGGGTCGCACGAGATGATGGGTTGAGATGCAGTATTCATATTATTCCTTTTTCTGTTTTTCTCGCAGATCGTTTCTGGCTCTTGGCCTGCTCACTCCATTGTTGCCGAGCCCATTCGGCGGTGAGACTGTCAGGGAACATAAACTCCAGCGCCTTTATTCAATACGAACCAGGGCGCAGCCGCGCACCAATGGCACGTCGAGATTCAGGATCGTCCCGCACCAGTTGGCGGAGACGGACATTTCTGTGTCGCCGTTGCCAGGGTGCAGCGCGGTGCAGCGCTGCGGTTTGGGCAACCCGCGAATCTCCACCCGGATCCGGTCAGCCTCGCCGCCAAACGTGATGGGGGCGATGTAGCCACCGGGCACCGCAAACAGGTTTGCTTTGGCGCCTGCCTTGTCGGCCTGGATGGCATGCGGACTCAGCACCCACCGTTTGCCGCGCAGGCAGCGGAGCAACGAACCATAGTCCAGGTACTGCTGGTCAACCCATTCCCCGGGGTGGAGCGAGTGGTCATTGCCGGGGAAAGGCGCCATGGGAAACACACCCATGTGCAGAAACCGCTGGAAGAAGGCGTCCGGATCCGGGCGCAGGTTCGCCTCGTCGCTGGTCCAGCCCAGCACCGGTTTGCAGAGGCCCAGCAAGGCCGAGGTATTCAGGGCCGGCCCGGCAAAGGTGAACTCATCAAAGATGCCGTCCACATGGCGCAGCATATCCAGGCGTTTGACGTGATTGTTCACAAAGATGACTTTTCCGGCCTCGTGCATGAGCGGCCCCAGGCGTTCCAGTAGTTGATTCCAGGACCAGAGCAGCGAGCGCGCCGGGCACCCATCAAACCAGCTCTCGCCATCGTCCTGCTGTTCATTATAGAGGCGCGCCCAATCCAGGCGGTCAATGCAGATTCCGTCGGTGGAGGGAAGCAGGCTGATGTGACGCCGGGCCTGCTCCAGCAGGAACTCGCGGTAGGCCGGGTCCCCGCAATCCAGGATGATGCCGTCCTCCCAGGTGAAGTACGGACCGCCGTGCACTACGCGGGCCCACCAGCGCGGATCTGGCGGTTTGAGTTTGGGTGATACGGACAGGATCGCGGCCGACAATTTCTCGCGCAGAAAATCATGGCAGTCCCGCCACAAATCCTGGTCTCGGACCGTGGTGCGCGGCGGCAAGGGCCACGTGACATGCGCGCCAAACTCGTAGACATTAAAATAGCTCAGGACGCGGAAATCGTGCTCCCGCATTTTCCGGGCATAGGACTCCATTTTGGCGATGGAGGTGCGCTCTTTCCTGTAATCGGTCCACTCTTCGGTGCCGGCGACGGGCGGCAAGAACATGCCCATGTAGGGAAAGTCGAAACTAGCCCGCCAGTTGGTGCGAAAAGCCATGCGTCGCATCTTGTCGGCGTCAAACGCCGCGTCATGGCAGGTATAGGCGCCTGTGCCGCCCAGGTCGTGCGCCTGCGGCAGGGCCGGTTCGAAGTAGGCGGGATAGCGGGCCGTCATCCAGCGCAGCCCGCCGCGCCAGTCTGCCTCGTGCCTGACCAGATCCGCATGCCAGCGCACCACCCGGCCGACTTGGAACCGATGGCGCATGCGGGTGACGCTCAATTCGCCCGTAGCGGTCGTGCGCAGGGTCAGGTCGCGCAGTTCATCCGCGGGTGATAGGATCAAGCTGACGCCCGTGTCTGCCTCCGGATCCGCCACCGTCACCAAGGGGATGCACCAGAGGTCATTATCGGTTGGGCAGCAACCAATGCGCGGGTTGTCGTAACGGAACGCCGCCGCACCATAAGATAGTTGCCGGTCGCTCCAGGGGCGCATCACCAGCGGGTCGGACCAGTCCTTGCAGATGGCGCCTGGCGGCATGGTGCCGTTGGCGACGGCCGCTTCATTGGGATGCGGATTTTCGGTGTCGGAACGGACGTCGCCCCAGGGCGCCCAAAGCCGCAAAAGGGGCACTTCCGGTCCGCCCCAGGCCATGCGGGTGATGACCTCCGTGCTCCACGGTTCACCTTCGCCCTCGATCTCCAATTCCCAGCCAATGCTCGTCGCGGTGGGCACAAAACGTTCGGTGACGCGACAAGCGCCGGCCGGAGAGCACCAGCGGCGCTGAAACGCCACACTTCCATCAGCGGCCATCGGCAGTGCAAGTATGGGTGCTGCGACACAACCCGCCAACTCCGTGCCGCCGCTGAACTCCCACCGGCAGTCGCCGATGGTCAGTTCGCGGATCCGGCCTTGTTCGTCAATACCGATGCTCAAGCCCTGCGTGCTGAGAATCCAATGCCAATGCTTTTTCGATCTCATCCCTATTTTTCCGTTCATTCTCATTCCCTTCATTTGTCCCGCACCCTAAACGCGAGACCCAAAATCGTGATCCGTCCAAATGAATGATGTTACCTCCAGCACCGAGTCCTCTATTATACAGTGCCAATGACCACCGCGCGCACTTCTCCCCCAGCCAGGGTGATGCTCAACTGTCCACGCCCGCCTGAATCCAGGGGAAGATCGCCAATACCCTCGGCCCGTGCCGTCGCGCCCGCCGCGAAGCCGGCGTGCCGCAGCGGCAGGCAGAGGTGCAGCGTCGCTGGCTCCCGCGCGGGGTTGAACGCGACCACAATGGCAGGCGGATCGGCTGCGGGGTTCACGTGCAGCACCGCGTCGGGATGCTTGCCGTCCGGGCGGACCAGATGAATGAATCCGCGCCCGAGGGTATCCCTGTATCGGCGGTAGAAGCCGATCCACTTTCGGAAGATCGCCTCGGTCTTCGGCCCCACGAACTGCTTGCGGCCGCGCAGAAGTCCCCAATGACCATATCCGAACGTCCCCGCCAGCGCGTGTTCGAAACTCCGGGGATCGTCTTCCGAGGGTTCAATGCCGTGGCCGTGCAGCGGATCGAGGACGTGGTACCCCCAGGCGCAGTTGCCCGGGAGTTCGTGCCGCGCGTCGTAGAGCCGGGCGCGGGTGGCGACCACCAGCGGCATGCCACCGATCGCCGCGTAGTCCGTCTCGGTATACCCCCCCGGCCGTGCATTCGCCCCGAACAGAATGGCTGCCGGATCCTGCGGGACGGTGAAATAGAGGCCGCGTTCCCGCAATTTGGCATACAGCTTCCGTTCAAAATCCCAGTTCATGAATGGAACCGACGCCGCCGTCGTATGCTTGTGATTGGTCGCCAGGCACGGCAGGCCATGATACGGACCGTCAATACAGAGGCCATCGAACCCGAGATCACGGGTCAGCCAGTCCAGCTTGCCGGTGATGTAGTCGCCCCATGCCGACTGGTAGCACATATTGCCCCAGCCCCAGCAGTTGAAGCGCACGCCCTCGGGACCGAGATATTGCCAGTCATCGTGGTCGTCGCAGACCCGTGCGGCATTGTCGCCGCAGAGACTTCGCTGCCAGGCAATGGTCAGCGCGCAATAGGGAACGACTTTCACCCCGCGGGCGTGGAAGTGCGCCACTAAGCGCTTGAGATCCTCCGCGCCATTGGGAAAAAGATCCGGCCGCGGGCGGTAGTCACCGGTGTTGGTGAACAACTGCCCGATAAAGAGGTTGACGCATTCGATACCCAGGGCGGCGGCGTTGTCGGCCAGCCGCAGTAGATCTTCAAAGGTTTTAACGCCGTCGACTTCCTGGGTGATGGACTGCCGGGTGATCCACGGCGCGAGAACGTGGAAGATCCGCTGTTTGACGAGCGCAGCCTCATCCGCATCGTCGGGCGTGGTATATTCGAAGACACGAAAACTCTCGAACCGTTCGCCCGGCGGCAATGGCAGGCCGATGGGCTGTGGGAACTCACGCCGCACCCACCCGGCGAACGCGGTGTCCTTGCGGCGGCTCTTTCCGTACGCATCGTAATAATCGGTGAAGACGCGCAACTCCTTATCCAAGCGTTCGTAGATGAACATGTCTACGGTGACGTTGTCGATGACGACCGGCGCCTCCCCGATGTTGATGACCTCCAGACTCTTGATGAGCAACGGCAAGTCATCCGCGATCTCGTAATGCACCAGCAATTCCAGCGGTGGGACATCGGGCCGGGCCGGGCGCAGCCGAAGGGTCAACCGTTCGCCAAGTTTGGTGCGCACCACGGTGTGCGATTCAAGTTGGAAGGAAGGCGTGTCGTAGGGCACCTCCTTGACCGCCGGATCACGTTGCGGCCCGAACCAGTGTTCCCGCCCGCCCACGAAGACGGCCGCCTCAACCGGCCAGCGCGTCCCCGGCCAGACGAAAGGGATCCAACTGTCCCCGCCCCACTCGCCATATGGGCGCAGCAGGAATTCGGAGGTGTAAGCAGTACCGTCCGCCAGGGAAAGGCGGCGTGACAGCCATGAATTGCGTAGCGTGATCGTTGTCGTGTCGATGGTGATCGGCATAAATTCAGTCTCCTGTAGCCTCATAATGTTTCCACACCAACTCTGGCAGAGCAAGCAAGCCAAAGGGTGTCACTTGATAATCGTCAAGCCAGTTGGCCCCTTCTGTGAGGAACGATTCCGGATTGGCCCCTTTGCCTCCCGGTGTATGCAATGGGCCAAGGATATTGCGCCGATTGCCGAGCACTTCGACCACTATCCGGGATGACTCGGCCGTCACATCGTCGGTAATGTCCACCTCATACGGTTCCCAACCCATCACCCTGACCGTCTTTTCATTGATGCCAACGCGCACCGCCGTACCCGCATAGCGCGGAATACGAAGAAAGAGGCGTTCATCGGTCGTCCGCCGACAGTTCACCGTGGCCTCGTACTGGACATTTCCGCCAAAAAAGGGCAAGCCCTGCGGCGTCAAGTCCCCGGGACACAGCGCCACCGGTGTCTGGCATAGCCGGAGCCGCATACCATCCACCCGCACCCCGAACTCACCCAACAAATAGCAGGCCTCAAGCCCGGGAAACGCTTCCTCATAGTCATGGACCACCATGAGACTGTTATCGCCCAAATGCAAAAGAGCGGAATCAATGGCAATCGTCTTAAAAGAGTGATCCAGCCACCAGCCCGTCGGGGTCATACTCACCTTGGTGCCATTAAGAAAGACCTGGGCCGAGTCCGGTCGTTCCAGTGCCAGGGCAAGCGGGCCTGAGGGTAGCGCCTCGACCGTAAAGGCATAGTGAAGACCAACCAGCACCCGCTTCGGGTTCGCAGCCACCGGGGTTGCCCAGGGCTGCACCATGAAATTGTGGCGGGGCTCGAGCCCGAGCGACGCACGGACCTGCCGGTCAATCCTCAGGATGTACTCCGTTTTCTGCAAAGGGCCGTCATTGAGTTGCCAGCCGGCATGATCGAACACCACGACATTCGGCTCGTCACGCCGGATCGTCCAGTCCGGTGACGGGATCGGCGCACAACGTGTTTCACGCAGGACCGGGCGGGGCAGACACTTTTCCGGACTGGCCTTGTGCGGGATCACGAAAAGGCGGCTCTCAAGCCGGTCGAAACGCGTCCGAATCTCCCACCCGGCTTCCCCCGCGCGGGCCTCGGCCTGAAAGGCACAGCCGGTTACCGGGTCCAACTCCACCGGCGCCCCCAGCGCATCGGGCAGCCCACGAATCACCACCTCCGGGAAAACTGCCCGGCGTTCCTCAACGGGCGGATCGTTAATCCAGGCGGCGGAGCGCGTGCGCAGGTCCACCCCGGTGTTGCAAACAAAGAGATAGTAGGCATCCTTGTCCCGGCGCAACAAATAGAGTAACGCGCCGATCTCATTCCCCTGCGGGTCTGTCAGGGAAACCCGGCGCGTCTCACGGACCGCGTCCGCCAGGGCCTGCTCATCCATCACCGGCACCGTCGGTCCGCCCGCCGCGAAACCGGCCAACTCGGACGAAAGCCGCCCATCCAGATAGTGCCCGATCTCGCCGGCAAAGATGACCGTCCCGCCCGCCGCGCGAAACCGGCGCAACAACCGCAAGGTCGAACGCCGCATCGTTTTCAGTGGGGGCACCAGGACGGTGGTATAGACGGCGGCCCCGACTTCCAGACGGACGGCCCCCTTCCTGCGGCTCACCCGCGCCAGCCGCGCCAGCATCTCTTCATCGCCGTAATCGAAGTCGAGATGCCGGGCCAGCAATGCATTTTCCAATTCGACCTGCATCAGGTCATAATCAGCGGTTCCCGGGGCCTGATCCCACCCGACCTTGCACATGGACCACATGCTATCAATGGGATGGATCACCAGCAGGTCGCGCACTTCTTCACCCTGCGTCATCACCGTATGGACCCGGGCAAAATAGTCCTCCACGGCGCGGTACTGCCGCCACCAGGATGCCTGATCGAGGAAACTCCCGGGGTAATCGCGCTTCGCTTCGCCTTCAAGGGTGTATTCCGACATGTGTTGGCAGCGGAAATTCAGGCCCATCGCCACCTGCCAGTCGCCTACCGCCTTGTTCCCCTCAAACGAGAAATCCCACCCGGTGACGCCGTAGGTCTCCGTCAAACGCCAGCGGCGCCCGCACTGCCGCGCCACGGAGGCACATTGCTTGGCGGCGGCAATATGCTTGGTCTGCGTCCCGAGAATATCGATGCCGGGAGCGTGCATCGGTTCATAGAGTCTCATGCAGGCCCCCACGTTAGCGGTCTGCGTACTCAGGGTTTCCTCACTGAGAAAGTGCCCCGTCAACATGAGCTGATGCTGGGCGCACCAATCGCCCAGTTGCCGGGCATAGGAATCCACGAACAGGCTCATCACGCATTCATGGTAATGCAGGCGCGCAGGCGTCATTTCCCGGTCCGGCAGGTTGAAGAAAACCTCGGGCAGATGCGCCAGAAGATCGTAGCCGAAGCGCTGCTGGAAAACCGCCGGCAACGCCTCGGTCCAAGGAGCTTGATAGGCACCATTCCAAATCGTCGCCACGCCACCCCGGCTCGTCTCGTCGGTAAATATTCCCGGAACGACGCCGCCAAAATCCGCCCCCACATTGGCCCGATAGGCCTCGTGCGTAACATCAATGAACCGACGCACGGCGGCGGGATTCAAGACATCCAGGACCGGCGCGTCAATAATTTCCCAGCGGAACACCAACAGCACGCGCCCGGGCGCCAGTCGCTGCGGCATCGTGCCTTGGGGCACACGGCGGAGACGATCGACTTGCGATCCCTCAACGTGGGCCGTAAACACAGCCAGAACATTGTCCTTCCAACAGAACGCCGCCGGGTCCTTCAGCGTATCCATGAAGAGTTGGCGCCTGCGACACTTCGCATCACGCGTGACCAACCCCCCGGCCCCGCCTGACGGCCAACGATCCTCATCATACAACCAGGCCTCAAGCCCCAGACGCTTCGCTTCCTCCACGGCAACCTTGACGCAGTCAAACCACTCGGAGCCCAAATAAGGCGTTACCAACCCCACGCGGGCATGAATGAAGAAACCACCCAGCCCCATCTCCTTCATCACGTGGATCTGCCGCCGTAATTCCCCAGGCTCCAAAATGCCGCTCCAGGACCAAAATGACCGGCCCCGACAGGTAATGCCGGGGTTCTCGAATGCTTGCCATAGCGAACGATTCATGGCGTTTGACAACTTTGCGGAATCACTTAACCAGGGGTGCATCATCGTTTTACTCCTCCAACCATAAGATGGCCGTCACGCAGCGGGGATAGATGCTCCCCTCGCCAGGTGCGCCACCGGCGATCACCTGATCAATCACGGAATGCCCGGCACAGCCGATCCGCCACCAATCAGCGTGGGCCCGGTCCGCGGCGGCCTGCGCCCCGCCATCCTGCATGCCCAGCACCTGACGGGCAACAAACTGGCACAGGAAGATCTTGCTCATCCAGGAGTTGTCATTATTGGCGGACAGTTTCCACCCCCCGTCGGGAAACAGGCAGACACCGGGAGCCAACACCGCCTGGAGATGGTTCCGGAGCGTGGCAATGAATTCCGCATAGGGACCGTCGACTGCAAGGGCGGCCGTGAGCCCGAGCTGGTGCGGATACACCAGCCCCTCGACAATCGGGATGATCGCCGACCGATCGCCGTTCTCCAGCAAGGCCGGCACATAGCCCAACGCCGGGTTGAACGCCCGGGTCACGGTCGCCGCACACCGCTTGGCGGCCGCGTGCGCCTCCCGGATTTCCCTGCTCCACCGATCCGGCTCGTGGGTTTCCAACATCTGGGCCACAGCCAGATAGCCGGCCCAGGTCTTGACCGCCAGATAGGTGTTCCGGCGCGACTGCCCCAGACTCGCGTCCAATGAGTCGTAGGTGGTGATCTCGCTCTCCCGCCCGCACCGGCAGGAGTCGAAGTCCATGACGCCGTCCCGGCACGCCGGGTCATGATGGTCGCGGTTCAGCAGCGACTGCAACCCCTCCAAAATGAGCGGCGCGCGGTGCGCGAGCCAGCCCTGGTCAGCTGTGTGACGCACATAGAGCGCCGCCGTCAGCAACCAGTTCAGCAACTCCTCGTGCGTCATGTACGAGAAGCAGCCCGGCTGATTGACGATCTCGTAACTGGATTCGCCCGGCGGCGTGAAGGCGTTGCGAGTTCCCTGGTCATGGGTAAAGGAAATCCCGCCTGGATATCGAGGCTCGGCCGCGCCGGACGCATGGACCTGATCCCGGTAACTGTACTCGTCGGCGAACGAGTCCAGCACGTTGCGCAACGCCCAGGGGTGCTGCCGCAGTTCGAAGAAGGCCATGTCCACCGTCAGATCCAGCGTGTTGGCCATGTTGCATGACCCCTCGTTGACGACCCACCGGGGAGCGCCGTTATCAAGGAACAGTTGCGTGTTGCCGTAATAGGAGCGGGTCGCCTTGGCGAGGAGGAACTGTTGATCGGGGTTGAGCCCGCTGTCCCGCAACGCTTGATCATCACGCCGGGCCTGCGCCACCCATTCGCCCCGCATGGAGAAGGCATGGCGCAAAACCCCGGGCAGATCGGCAAAGTAGCGGGTATAAAGGTAGGCGCAGGACTTGCCGGAGGTGACGATACCGGCCCGATACCAGCCGAAGGCGATCCACACCTCCCGCGTCTCCCCGGGTGGCACGTCCAGCCAGATTCCCCCCATGGCGGCCAGGCGGAACTTCACCGGCGCAGGACGCCCCAGAAAATGCTCCAGATTGAAATCGGCGAACGACTGCACGCCCGGCACCGCGCCGGTCTCGACCGCGAAGCCGTAGCCGCGCAGGCTGGCAACGCCGCACAATTGACCGCCTGTCTCATCCTCGAGCAGGCGGAGATTGGTGATGCCGCCCACGGCAAAGAAGGCGCGCATCCGGGTCGTCGCCCTGCGGTTGTCCAAAGTCCACTTGCCGAGGATGGTCGGCGCCACGGCGTCCTTGACCCGCTCCGGCTCCGCGCGGTCAGGATCGGGAATGCCGCTGACCGGGGTGTACAAGGCCAGCCCCATCCCCGGCGCGGTCCACACGTCGCTGGCCCAGCCCAGTTCACGGGTGATCGCGGCTTCCTCGAAATAATTGATCTTCAACGGGCGCCGCGCCGGTTCGCCCGCCTCATTGGTCGGGATGAAATCCGCCATGCCCGCGTTTTTGGCCTCGCGGCTGGCCTGGCAATACGGCAGCACGGATACCACGCCGTCGCGCTCATAGCCGATCACCACGTCCTGCTTGCCGGCGTGCCCCTCTTCCAGGGTGAACCCACCCCCGTGCCCCACCCAGCCGAGACTGAAACTCGCCTCCGCCCCGCGGGGCGAATGCTCCATTTGAAAGGAATGTTTATTCATGTTCATTATTTCTCCCACGCCGGGGTGTGTTTCCGGATAAACGCCAGGGCCTCTTCCGCCTCCGGCAGGGAATCGGTCATCAGCATCAGCGCCAGGCGCCCCCGCTTCATGATGTCGATCTTCTCATAGACGTCCCGCGCGGTGCAGCGGATCATCAGCGGCACGCCGGCGTTCTCCTCGAGAATCGTCTCCAGCCGGTCCACCGGCCGGGGACAGTTCGGATCCCAGCTCAATTCCACCATTTTGAGTCCCTTGACCTTCGCCACGTCCCCATGCACATGGAACCCCTTGGCGTGATGGTGGATCCAGCAGCCCCCGCCGGCGGCGGCCACCTCTTCGGTATAGGGCTTGCCGAATTCCCGGTAGATCTCCGGCGAGCACATGTCGGGGGCATCCTCGGACATGAACACGGTGCGGCCCGGGACCCATGTCCCCCAGATGACCGTCCCGCCGTTGATCATGGGGACGATGCGGCGCTGCTCCCGTTCCAGCCAGAGGATGGCCTCGGCACTCCGCTGCATCAACGCATGCACCTGTTCCGGCGAGTCATAGAAATCCGTGAACAGCTCGTTGCCGCGCAGCGCGTTGGCCATGTCCATCGGCGCGAAGTGGGAGAAGGTCTGGACGCAGTAATCCCCGTCCCAGGCGCCGACAAACCGCCGGTTCATGGCACTGGTGGCAGCAAACCACGGATTCGCGGGGTCGCACCTGAGCTGCTCGAGATCGCGCCAGTCATGAATGACCGGATGCCGCCAGGTGGTGCCTGAGCTGACCAGCATTTCCCCGCCCGCATAATACAGGCTATTGAGCGCAATCCCGATGCCGGGGTTGAGGAAGGGCAGACGGTCATCATCAATATGGCCGGTCAGCTCCAGTTCAGCCCGCATCCGTTCGATGGCGTGGTCGGCATAGGCGTCGGCATCCGCCGGGAAGTTCCAGGATTCCAGCGGCCGCGGTGCGACCGGCAGCTCCAGGTTCATCGCCCAGGTGGCCAGGTTGACCATGATCCGCCCCGGGTTGGGATCGGCCATGAACGTCTGCCAGCGGGCCAGACGTTTCGCCAGCCAGGGTTGGAAATCACCCAGATGGTAGGGCGTTGGCGATTTCTGTCCGGGAGTGGACGGGTCTTGGTGACTCTGACTCATCGTGATGCTCCTGCCAATACCCGAATGGCGGGCTGTTGTCCGAGGCCGCCGTCATCGAATACCAGTCTGTTATCGCCTTGTTGGTAGGTTACGGCAATGGACTCTTGCGGCGTCCGCCAGATGCGCGTACTGCCGCGTTCGGACGGGAAGATATCGAACGACAACCCCTGCCACGCTTCGCCTTCGTGCAGACATTCGGCGGGCGACACGCGCGGAATGATGGCCCCGCGGCGGACATAGAGAGGAATGCGGTCGAGCGGCGCCGCGGCCGTGATCCAGCCGGGGCCGGAGACCACCTCGTGGGTCCACCAGTCGAGCCATTCGCCTTCGGGAAGATAGACCGGGCGGCTGCGCGCACCGTCTTCGAAGACCGGCGCCACCAGCAGGTCCGGGCCGAACAGGAACTCGTCGCACATATGCCGCACATTGCGATCGTCCGGATACGCGAGGACCAATGGCCGCAACAGCGGCAGCGCCTGGTGGCAGCTTTCGACGGCGCTGGAGTAGATGTAGGGCATGAGGCTGTAGCGCAGGCGTGCGAACTCCAGGCAGATGCGTTCGGCCTCCTCGCCGTAAGCCCAGGGTTCGTGGTCATCGCCGCCGTGGGCGCGGGCATGGCTGGTGAACATGCCGAGCTGAAACCAGCGGATGTACAGTTCGGGCCAGGCCTTGCCCTGGAAGCCGCCGATGTCGTGACTGAAGAAGACGAACCCGCTCATCCCGGCTCCGAGAATGGCCCGGAGCTGGCCGAGCATGCTGTCGAAGTTGCAGTAGACATCCCCGGCCCAATGGACAGGATTGCACTGGGCGCCGAGACTGCCGGACCGGCACCAGATCATGGCCTCGTCGCCATGCACCTCGCGGGCCGCCTCATAAACCACGCGGGCGAATTCGCGGGTGAACAGGTTGTGCCCTTCGCCGCCGCTCAGGCCGTTGTGGTAGACGGCTTCTTCCGGCCCCAGTTCGCACAGGTCGGTCTTCAGCACCGCCACACCATCGCGCAGGACGGCCTTGCAGCGCTCCTTGTACCAGGATGCCGCGGCGGGATTGGTGAAATCGACGTAGACGAACGGCTCGGACCAGAAGTTCATCGCGCCGGGGTTGACCAGCAGCCGCCCCTCGGCATCCTTGAGAAAGTAGCCGTTGGCGACGCCGTCTTCATACATTTCACCGCGCGCCGGCACGTAGGCGCTCATCCACAGGCAGAGCTTGAAGCCCCGCTCGCGCAGGACCTGGAGCATCCCTCTTGGATCCGGGAAGCGCCGCCCCCATTTCAAATCACAAACCAGGCTTTCGACGTCCATCCACGGCGGGTCGATATGCAGCACGTCGCAGGGGAGGCCGTGCGAGCGGATTTCCTCCGTCGCCGCTTCCAGCGCCGCCTGGTTCTGGTACTTGCGGATGCTCGACATCCACAGGCCGAACGACCAGCGCGGGGGCAGCGCCGGCGAGCCGGTCAGCCCAAAATAGCTCGCGAGATGGGCCTTCGGATCGTTGCCGACCATGACCAGGTAATCCAGTTGCGGACTGCGCACCTTGACGGTCCAGCCCGCCGCCGTCCGGCTGCCCATGTCGAAAACGGCATGGGTCGTCGAGGCCAGCATGAACGCGTAGCCGCGGGTGCTGATGAAGAACGGCACGTTCTTGTAGGACAGGTCGCCCATGCAGTTGCCGGCGTCGGCATTCCAGATCTCCACGACCTGGCCGCGCTTGGAGAAGTCGGTGAACTGCTCGCCGAACCCGTAGAAGTCCTCGTCGTCGTGGCGGGCGAACGACTGCACGATCCAGTCGCCCTGTTCGTCCCGCGCCTTCCCGAGCGGCGGCGCGAAATAACCGAAGTAGATGGATTTCTCGTCGACGATTTCCTCCAGCACAACCCGTCCGGTGCGCCGGTCGCGCAGGCTGTAACTGGCAATGTCGATCAGACTGTCGACCCCTTTGCCGGTCCACGAGCGACGACGAATAGTCAACTCCAGGGCGTCGGTGGTCAATTGGATGCCGTCGCCGGTTTCCGTCACCTCGAAATCCGGCCGGCTTTCCGGTCGCCGCCACAGCCAGCCTTCGTTACGCGATGGCGGCAGGGTTTCGGTCAGGGCCGTGTGAACACGGACGATGGCCGGGGCGATGACCTCGAACTCGATGATGAAGGTGGGCAGATGCTCCTCGGCCGCCGCATTCCTGGCATAGCCGGAATAGAGGTCGGCGAACTGCTGGACATCGCCCAGGTTGAATTTCCCGGAGAGGCAGGCGCTCACGCGGATACCGCGTTCGGTCCGTTCCCAGCCGGCCAGCCGGTCCACCCGGCTGACAAAGTTTTTTTGCAGCCGCATGTCTAGTCTTTCCTGTACTCGTCGCTGATTCACGTGTTGTTCTCCGTTCTTCATATTGCTTGCAGTGGGGCTCGTCATCGTTCGGTTTCCTTCCTTGTAATAGTGACCCAGCGGGCGAGACGGGAGGGATCGCCCTCCAACGTTTCGATATCCTTCAGGTTGATATGCATATGACTTCCTTTCAATTTATCCAGTCCGTCACGAACCAGCCTCCGGGAGCGGGCTTCATCGAAGCCCAGGCAAATCATATCCGTGGGATTCGGCCGCCAACTGATGGCATAGTCGGTCCCGATCTGCCCGGCACAGGCGGCAATATCCGCCACCGGCGTCACCGCGATCTGACGCAGGTTGGGAATTTTCCGAAGCAGGCTGATTTTGTTGGTCAGATTCTCGCAACACCCATAGGCGATCAACCCCCAGTTCCGCAGAATCGGCAACTGATAGCGCAACAGGAATTCATCGTGCATCCCGGGGGATACCAGCGTGAATTCCTGTGAGGCGCAAAAACACCACAACGCCGATCGGGGGCGGGCCGCATTAGGCTGCGGATCCTCATGCCCCGCGCAATAGGGCATCGCCTGGTTCAACTGGGTGGTCAGGCTGAAATGCCCTGCCTGCTCGGCCTCCGCCTGGGTGGCCAATGCCGCATCCCTCAGAAAGGCACACAACCGGTGCAGTTCGTCGGGTGACTCATAGGGATCGATCATCATCTGTTCCATGCCGCGCAGTTGGGCCAGGCCCCAGGAAATATCGGCATAGAAATTCAGGTAGGCACACCCGTATTCCACATTGATGGGAATCAGGTCGCCGATAGCCTCCTGCAGTCGCGCCACATCCCGGCGGGTCGCCTCCTCATCCACCGCATGGCGTGGCATCCTGAGCCGATCCAGGTCCGCCCAGTCGGTCAACGGCGGGATAATCTGCGAGGCCCCTCCCGGCATCTCCGCTTCATGCCGGGACAATGGCAACCCCCAGAGATTCGTGACATCAACCCGCCGCGTCGCGCGTTGGGTAATCCACGGTTCCTGGATGCTGTCATCCCCCGTTGCGTGCTGGAATAGTTGCATGCGCAGCCATTGCTCATGCTGCCGGAAGAACGGATCGCGGCATTGCAGGGCCGCCCCGTCAAACATCTCCCGGCACCATTGGTTCCACATGCCGAAATGCAGAACAATCGGGACGCGCCCGGCTGACTGCAAGGCGTAATGCCCGCGCCATAGAGCACGTCTCGCTTCCTGGACCGGCAATCCGGCAATCCGGACATAGGTCTCAGTCAACTTCCGCAGCACATCCCGGTCAGCCCGGTCAGTCATCTCCTTCATTGCCCCACGGCCACCTTCTCCAACTTGCCATCCACCATGTTGCGATGGATCAGCAGGATCTCCTGGCGGCCTGCGGCCAATTCGAACTCGCCGGACAGTTCCGTCACGACCTCTTCGACCACGCGTTTGGGCTTGAGGTCGGCCGAACGCGATGCGAGCTCCAGCGGGACTTCCTTCTGCTCGGTCTTGGTCGGCACGAGCTTGCCGACGGTCTTGCCACCGAGTCGCACCTCGAACTCCAGCGGCCGGCGCTCGGCCGGGACCAGCTTCTCGCGCAGGGCCAGCAGATCTTCCCACTGCGCCTGCCAGCACGGCTGGCGGTCGGAGTAGCGGAACACCCCGGCGGCGACAATCTTCATCTTGCCGGGCGTCTTGACGTCGGCGATCAGTTTGACGGCC
>CAYNMU010000018.1:0-31574 GCA_964398395.1 uncultured Eubacteriales bacterium | reverse complement strand
AACGATTTGGTTTACAAGTATGTTGGACCAAAGGGATATTTTGATTAGATTATAAATTTGAAACGAGGCTGTCGGTAATCGACAGCCTCGTTTTTATTGATAAATACAAAGAATATTGAATGAGTTTAGAATATTCACATTGCCATAATGAATTTAACTGTTACCCATTTGTTTTCACCCATAGTGCAGGGCGAACACCTACGCGTGTACCGGTAACGGCGTAATCGCCTGCATTGCCATAGAAATCGATGCTGCCTGCGCAGCTGGGATAGTAACCGGGAGAGCGAAGCCACCAATAGCTATTACCTGCATTTGTATTTTTAACCGGTGCTACATCGAGACCTTTGCTTCTGGAAAACACCGTTCCCGATGCTTGGCGTGCCGAATCACTTTTGAAGTATTTTTCAGCTTCCGCCAAGCTCAAAATAAACACTTTGTCTTTTGTGTCATTTCCGCTCGGCGAATAATACCCGCGCGGTGAATCGTAGCGCGAATTGTCTAAGTTTGCGGTGATAATTGTTCTTATTTCAGTTGCCGTAAAAGTTTTGCTCATAAAGTCATTATTAAGCCATTCACGTAAAGTGCAGTTCTCCCACGAAACAGATTCTTTCTCTTTTTCATCATACGGTTTACAATCCAAAATGTTTACTGAAAGCAACAAAGCTTTGTCTTTTCCTACCGAGAGCACACGCCAAATAATGCTTTCTTTGCCGTTTGCTGTATTATTATCCTGCTCGTAACTGCCAAATTTTACTGCATTCCCTACCTTTGCTTTTGCAATTGAAACAATACTTCCGATTGTTTCATCAGACACATTAGCGGGATTATTTAACTTGTCTTTAACAGTGAAAAAAACAGTAAGTGATACCAATGCAACTACAGCTATAAGTGCTAACAATACTTTTATTTTTTTGCTCAAAAGTAATTCCTCCCAAATCAGACTATATACATTGTAAATGATATTAATTAAAATTGCAAATGTTTTTAACTTCATTTGTTTTTTCACTTGCAAATTATTAATAATATGTTTAAACTGTTCGGTAGAGTAACTGGAAGGATTTGTATTCTTATGATTAATAACTCAAAGGAAACCGTGCTTGATGCTCCGGTAGACCTTTCAAAATCTCAAAAATTTTCAGCAGTTATTTTGGGCGCTTTTCTAATGGGAGCGCTTTGGCGCTTCAGGGGTGAAAACGGCTGGGGTTCCTCCTGGGGTCTGCTGACCGTGGGTGTAATTTACCTGATGTTTATTTTCGCAATTTACGGTTTTAGGCATAAAGTCAACTTTTTGCTTTTTTCCGTCACCGCCCTGTCCTTTATGCTGACTACTCCCGGCTGGGGTACACTTAACAGCCAGATAACCGGCGTGCTGACAAGCGGGGTCGACAACGGAGCCGGGATGATTCAGGTTTTTATTAATCCGTTTTCAGGCGTTTTTATCATGCTGTGTTTGGGTTTCGGACTTGCATCTGTTTTCGCCTTTATGGTAGGGCGTTTTTTCAGCGAAAGGCATTACAGTTTTAAGGATCTGTTTGTTGTTCTACTTGTTTTCTTTGCAGTTGAATACGCAGCAAGGCTTACTATATCACATTTGATTCTAAATCTTATTCAGCCGCAGGCCGGTGAATTGTTCGCGCAGGGATTGCAAATAGCCGGAATTCATGACACACCATGGCATTTTTATTTTACTCATATATTCGATAAAAATGTCGCAAAAACTATTCACGGCGGCAGAAACTATACAACATCCGCTGATATGATTGGCAATGCCATTGCCGCATTTGTGGTTTGGCTCATAATGCGTTTTGGGCTAAAGGATAAAACCGGCGGCAGAATCATGCTTGGCATTTGCGCAGCATTTGCTTTTGCCATCACATTCGCGGACCTATCGTTGTTTTTCGAAAACGGCGGCTACCGCATGGAACATAGCTATGATTTGCTCTTTAAGCTAAGCGGTTGGGGTATGTGGGAATACTTCACAGGCTTTTTCGCGGGTGGACTTATTATGCTGATTTTTGTGCGTCAGCCATTCGATAAACTTATAGCCTCTAAGGATGTTGAGGATACCATTTTCCCAAAATCCAATACAAAAGTATACGGTATTTTGAATTTTGCTGCAACTTTTGTTGTTGCGCTTTCCGTCACCCTTATCCGGCCCTTTGCCGGGCGTTATGAAGGCAGCAGCGCTTATATCCCGATATACATCGCATTGAGTGTCTTCTTTTTGGGGTTATCTGTTATTGTTATCCTCAAAAAAGGCGTAAACCTTGAAAGCGTGAATTTTAAAAAGTTTTGCGTTTATGCCATGCCTGTCTATTTGGGCGCCAGCGCGTTTATTTATCTTTTTGCCGGCAAGGACGGCAACCAGAATTTTCGCAGCATTGGTGCTGTCGCCAATATTTTGGTGATGACCTCCTGTGCAGTTGTTGCTGTGCTTTACCTCATAATTTTCAAGAAAGGTGACATTAGACGAATTAAAAAATAATTTTTATATTGTCAATTTGATATTTATGTTTAATGAATTTTTATGATAAAATATAATGTATTATTTCGTACATATTATTGAAAGGATTGATTATTATATGAAACATTTCGCAAAAAAGAGTTTGTCTCTGCTGTTGGTTTTGGCTATGGTCTTCGGCACAGTTTCGGCAGGTGCAGTCACATCCTTAGCCGCGCCGGCAAAAACCGTTTCCGTTGCTGTTCAAAGCGAAAACACCCAAGTTGAAAAAGGGCTTGGAGATTCTGCAAATCCATGCATTGTTGTTCCGGGTATCGGAATGTCCGCAGTTGCACTTTATGACGCAAATGGCAAACGAGCTTTGGATGCAGAAGGCAAAGAAATAAAAACATGGAATGTTCTGAACCTTGATACCGCTCCCATTTTGGCGGACATTTGGAAGCTTGTTCCAAAAGCGCTCCTGTCGATAGTTCTCCAAAAAGACATAGGTTTAAGCAATATTGTCAGGGATTATATGCCGGAAATGTTCAAATTGGCCGCACATGACAACCAGGGCAATCCAGTAATGAATGTCAAGGCAATCGAGCACAACTATCCGCTTTCACAATTCAATGCGGATGAAAAAAGCCGCTTTTTCAACATGATGCCGATGCAAAAATATGTTGACACAATAGGCGAAAATAAAATTTACAGTTTTAACTTCCCGCCATTCACAAACATATATACACAGGCTGGAAGGCTTGATGCGTTTATTCAAATGGTAAAACAGCAGACCGGTTATGATAAGGTCAATCTTGTTGCGGTAAGTCTAGGCGCAACGGTAACCAACGCATACTTCAGTGAATACGCCAATAAGCATGATATCGGCAAAGTGGTCAACATTGTTGCTTCCAATAACGGGAGCCTTGTTTTCGCCGATTTGGTCGGTCAAAACTACTCTGTCGATTCCGCGAAGAAGTTTTATTCCGATATTGCTCCGCAGCTGATGGACGGCTATATGGGTTATTTAATCAACATTTTAATCAGAATACTGCCCAAACAAGTTCTGAATAATGTGCTTGACGCAGCGTTTGCTGCCATTCAGAAAGACTTCTTCACCAACATACCTTCTATGTGGGCAACAGTACCAAGCGAGAGATATAAAGAATATGCAGATAAACTTCTAAGTGACCCTGCACATGCTGTTTTAAGGGCGCAGACGGATAAATATTACAACTATCAAAGCCATCTGCAGGAGAATGTAAACAAGCTTATTGCCAGCGGTGTCGAGTTTTATGACATCTGCGGTTACGGCTTCAACTTCGGCCATGGCTGGGGTGATTACCAATATTTCCAATTTTTCAAGTGCTCGGACGAAATCAATTCCGACGGTATTATCCAGCTTAGCTCAACCGGTATGGGCACATACAGCGCGAACATCGGAACAACTTTCCCCGTCGGTTATGTTCAGCAGAACACCAACTGCACAAACCCTACACACAACCATATTTCACCAGACCGCATGGTTGACGCTTCCACCAGTTATATCCCTGACAGAACGTGGTACTTTACCGGCCAGCACCACGAAATCGCGGACAATGATGTGGCTGTTTCATTAGCCTGCACCCTCTTGGGAACTAATAAAATTACGAGTGTTTATTCCGACCCCGACTACCCGCAGTTTAACGGTTCCCGTTACACTAAAAGGATTGTTAGAGATTATATCCCCGCTGTGACCGAAGCGCTGAAAAGAACCGACATCGCCGCTGCCGATGTCACGGAGCTGAACGCCGCGCTTGCCCAGGCGAACGCAATGCTCGCGAGCACAGTCGCCAATGATGCGCAAACTATCGCAATTGAAACAAGGCTTAACAATATCCTCATAAAAATCGGCGTTTACGCAGCACCGGCCGCGCCGAAAACATCCGATGTTATTCTTGAAAAATCACTTAAATTTATAAGCGACTCGCTTTGGACAAATTTCGGGCCAAAAGGGTTCAGCGAGATAGTCAAAAGCCAATTCTCACCCGTGAATTTTTTAAATAATATTGTCGCATTGTTAAAATAACTTATTGTAATCGACATGTTTCGGGGTGGATAGTCGTCCACCCCGATTTTTTTGAAGCAACTCCCCGATTATCTTTTACTTGAAAAAAACAAGAATAATGGTATAATAAAGAATATTACCTGATGAAAGGCGTGTTTTAGCACATGAGCAAGAAAACTTTCTACATCACAACACCCATATACTATCCTTCCGGCAAGCTTCATATAGGACACAGCTATACCACAGTTGCCGCAGATGCTATGGCAAGATACAAAAGAATGCAGGGTTATGATGTCATGTTTTTAACCGGCACAGATGAACACGGGCAAAAAATTGAAGACAAAGCGAAAGAAGCCGGTGTTAGCCCAAAAGAATATGTTGACAAAATTGTTGCCGGCATTGTTGAGCTTTGGAAGCTGATGAATATAAGCAATGACAAATTTATTCGCACTACTGATGATTACCACGAAGCGGCCGTTCAGAAGATTTTCGAAAAGCTGTATGAAAACGGCGATATTTACATGGGTAAGTATGAGGGATTGTATTGCAAACCTTGTGAAGCTTTTTGGACAGAGACGCAGGTTGTTGACGGTAAATGCCCTGATTGCGGAACAGCGGTTGCCAACGCACAAGAGGAAGCGTATTTTTTCCGCCTTTCCGCATATGCTGACCGTTTAATTAAATATTACGACTTCCACCCGGACTTTATTGAACCTCGAAGCAGACTCAACGAGATGGTCAATAATTTCATTAAACCGGGTCTTGAAGATTTGTGTGTTTCCAGAACCTCCTTCAAATGGGGTGTTCCTGTTTCATTTAATAAGAATCATGTTATTTATGTTTGGGTTGATGCTTTGTCAAACTATATTACTGCTTTAGGTTACGGCTCCGACGACGACAGCCTTTACAAAAAGTTCTGGCCGGCGAATGTTCATCTTGTCGGCAAGGAAATTGTCCGCTTTCACACCATTATTTGGCCTGCTATGCTGATGTCTTTAGGTGAGCCTTTACCGGATAAAATTTACGGGCACGGCTGGCTGCTTTTGGAAGGCGGCAAAATGAGTAAGTCAAAGGGCAATGTTGTGGACCCCGTTATACTTTGTGAAAGATATGGCGTTGACGCTATACGATATTTTCTCTTGCGTGAAATCCCCTTCGGTTCAGATGGCGTTTTCTCAAATGAAGCTTTAATTAATCGCATAAATTCTGACCTTGCAAACGATTTAGGCAACTTGGTTTCGCGCACGATTGCGATGGTTGACAAATACTTCGAAGGGGTTATTCCTGATGAGCGTGAAGCCGGCGATTTTGATAACAGCTTGATTGAGCTGTGTCTTTCGGCAAAGAAAACAGTTGAGGAATACCTTGACAATCTGCAGTTTTCAAATGCTTTGACGGAGCTGTGGAAGCTTGTCTCCCGCACAAATAAATATATTGATGAGACTGCGCCTTGGCAGCTTGCAAAAAACGAAAGCGGCAAGGCAAGGCTTGCGGGAGTGATGTATAACCTGTGTGAAAGCATACGTATTATTTCTATTCTTCTTTCGCCTTTCATGCCCAATACTTCTCCAAAAATCCGTGAACAGGTTGGCTTTGACTTAAATATTGCCAATTGGGAAGATGCCGGCAAATGGGCTATGCTCCCTTCCGGATTCAAAGTGAAAAAAGGAGAAATAATTTTCCCGAGAATTGACCTCAACAAAGAGTTTGAGATTCTTGAAGCACAGACGAAAGCTAACCAGCCGGTCACACAAGAAGCGCCTATCGGACTAGCGCAAATCAGTATAGATGATTTTGCGAAGGTTGAGCTTATGGTAGCGCAGATTATGGCTTGCGAACCCGTTAAAAAGGCAAAAAAGCTGCTATGTCTGACACTTGATGACGGAACAGGAACCCCTCGCAAAGTTGCTTCAGGCATTGCTACATGGTATAAACCGGAGGACCTTGTAGGCAAAAAAGTTGTCCTGGTTGCCAATTTAAAACCTGCAGTTCTTTGCGGGATTGAAAGCCAGGGTATGATCTTAGCGGCCGATTGCGCCGAAAACGATGTTAAAGTGATCTTCGTCGATGACCTGCCTATTGGCGCAAAAATCAGATAAGATGAATAATATATTTGACAGCCATGCCCACTATGACGATGAAGCGTTTGACCAGGATCGCCTCGAAGTACTTTCCGCGTTGCCGTCACAGGGAATTTGCGGTGTAATTAACTGTGCAAGCGATAAAGAAAGCAGCAGAAGCAGCATTAAACTGAGTGAAAATTTCAGCTTTGTTTTTGCCGCCTGTGGCATTCATCCGCACAGTGCAGGAGCACTTGCCATTACAAACATAGATACTGAGTTGATATCATTTTTCTCCCATAATAAATGTGTAGCTATCGGAGAAATCGGGTTGGATTACCACTACGATTTTTCACCGAGAGAAATCCAAAAGCAGCTATTCGAAGCCCAGTTGACGCTTGCTAAGGAACTTAATTTACCCGTTATTGTGCATGACAGGGAAGCACATGAAGATATTTTAGTGTTGCTTAAAAAATACAAGCCGCAGGGCGTGATTCATTGCTTTTCGGGAAGTGTCGAAATGGCAGAAGAGATTGTTAACCTCGGTATGCATATTGGGCTTGGAGGAGCGGTAACCTTTAAAAACGCAAGAAAACCGCTCGAGGTAGCACGCTTTGTGCCCGCCGAGCGGTTGCTTATTGAAACCGATTGCCCCTATATGTCCCCTGTGCCTTTCAGGGGCACGCGCTGTACCTCTGCACTTATTCCCTATACTGCAGAAAAGATTGCCGAAGGAAGAGGAATAAGTTTGCAGGCATTGCTCGATTTAACAGCGAAAAATGCGAATGAATTATTTAAGATAACAGAAGCATAGTTTCTTTTAAAAACATACCGTCCTTTTTAATACTTAATTTGGCTATCTGAAAGAAAAACATTTGCCTTTTCAAGAATTGTTTTGTCGTTTTCGAAACGAAGCATTTCGAAGGCCTTATCGTAATTCAGCCAGATATAATCCTCAACCTCTTCGCGTTGAATTGTTGTTTTAGTGTCTGTAGTTTTGGCTAAAAAGATTGTTACGCTTTTTTCAACTTTTTTCTGAATAGTATATTCAGATTTTGAAACGAACTCAGGCACAATCTCAATATGAAGCCCTGTTTCCTCCAGTACTTCTCTAATGGCAGTTTGAGCCTGTGTTTCCCCTAGTTCAATATGTCCCTTAGGGAATCCCCAATGGGCGCTCCGTTTGTTTTTAATTAAAAGAAACCTTATTTCATCATTGATATTTCTGAAGACGATCGCACCGCAGGAACGCTCATAAAGGCAATCAAGGTTGTAATCAAAGCCGGCTTCCGCAAAGGCAATTGCATCCCTGATTTGGTTGTCAATAAATTCCATACTTTTCGGAGCAACAACAAGCAAAACCGCTTTAGGCTCATTGCGATGTATAACGGCAATGACCCTGCCGTCAAAGCTTCTGACAGGGTGAAATATTCCCATTATATATGCCCCCAATAAAGGGCTGTCAAACTGCTTCACGCCTTCAACAACACCAAAATTGAGCAAATACTCAAAGTCATACTGTTTGTTAATGCTATGTATCGGGTTTGTTACAAGTATGCGAACATAATTGCCAAGCATGTGTCGCTTCCCCTCCGAAAACCTTTGGTAACAAAAGTATTATCAATCTTAATCAGTTACCAATTCTCTTTAAAATATTATACTTATACACGAATAAAATTACAAGTGTAAACTGTAATTATTTTAAAGGCGATCGGGAAGAGCGGTAAATGAGTGTAAAATAATTTTTTATTTTTTTAAAAAAGCCTTGACATATCAATTTAAAGGGTTTAATATAACATCAATATACAAACCGCTGATTAAGAGTAGTAAATTCAGCAACCACTTCAAAGAGAGTCGCAGGCGGTGGAATTGCGGCAGGCAGGGTTGAATTGAATGGACTTATGAGGGCAGACCGAAAACAAAGCTTTTGCAATGTGAGTAGTTTCTGACGGGATCTTCACCCGTTATAAAGGAAGCGCACATAGAGGTGTGCGGAACGAGTGGATGTTTAATAACTATACTGAAAAGTTATTTCATCAATTTGGGTGGTACCGCAGGAGATTAGCTCTTGCCCCTTATTATTGGGGGCAAGGGTTTTTTATTTATTTGTGAAAGGAGAATAAAGATGAAAGTTCTAAGCATTACTAATGAAATTGTTATTTTCCGATGGCGCGAGGCAGCATTTTAATTTAGTCAATAATAATAAAATATAAAATTAAAATTAAAGGAGAAATAATTATGTCAGCTCAAAAGAACGTCCCCTACCGTATAAATCTTCCCGAGGATCAAATTCCGAAGCAATGGTATAACCTTCGCGCCGATATGAAAGAGCTCCCGGACCCTATTCTTCACCCCGGTACACTGCAGCCATTGAAAGAAGAAGAACTTTATCCCATTTTTTGCACAAAACTCGCTCATCAGGAAATGGATACCACTACCCGCTATATCGATATTCCGCAGGGCATTATTGACTTTTACAAAATGTGCCGTCCATCCCCTCTTATCCGCGCATACTGCCTTGAAAAAGAGCTTGGCACCCCGGCAAAAATCTATTATAAATTTGAAGGCAACAACACTTCCGGCAGCCATAAGCTGAATTCGGCAATCCCTCAGGTATATTATGCTATGGAGCAGGGAATCACCTCGCTGACAACAGAAACAGGAGCCGGACAATGGGGAACAGCATTATCAATGGCATGCGCGTATTATCATATGCCTTTGACCGTTTACATGGTTAAAACAAGTTATGAGCAAAAACCGTACCGCAAAAACATCATCGAAACCTTCGGCGCAAAAATCATCCCCAGCCCGAGCGACACAACAAACGCCGGCCGCGCTATTCTTGAAAAGTTTCCCGGCACCGGCGGTTCTTTGGGCTGCGCGATTTCGGAAGCTGTTGAAACTGCCGTAACCACTCCGAATACCCGCTATGTTTTGGGCTCCGTGCTCAGCCACGTTCTTCTGCATCAATCGGTTATAGGGCTTGAGGCAAAGGCTGCGATGGATATGTATGACGAATACCCGGATATCGTTATCGGCTGCGCAGGCGGCGGTTCAAACCTCGGCGGGCTTATCGCGCCGTATATGAAAGACAAAATCGAAGGCAAGTCCAACACGCAGTTTATAGCTGTCGAGCCCGCGTCCTGCCCGTCATTAACGAGAGGCAAATACGCCTATGATTTCGGCGACACAGGCAAAATGACTCCGCTCTTGAAAATGTACACCTTAGGCTGCGAATTCCTGCCCTCAGCCAACCATGCCGGCGGCTTGCGTTACCATGGCATGTCGGCAGTAGTGAGCAAGCTTCATGCTGACGGATATCTTGACGCAAGAGCAGTCGAGCAAACAAAGGTATTCGAATCCGCCGTTAAATTCTCCCGCTGCGAAGGTCTTCTGCCCGCTCCCGAATCAGCGCATGCAATCCATGTCGCCATTGAAGAAGCACTTAAGTGCAAGGAAACCGGCGAAGAAAAGACTATTCTGTTTGGTCTTACAGGCACAGGCTACTTTGATATGTCGGCATATGACTCCTATTTAAAAGGCACCATGACCGATTACATTCCGACAGACGCGGACCTTGAGAAGAGCTTTGCGCAGCTGCCGAAAGTAGATTAATTTTAATGTTCTCTTTGGAGGCTGCTTTACCGGCAGCTTCCGTTTTTTTGTTTCAGCCGTTAAAAAATGACTAAGCCACCTTTTACTAATAAAGGGGGCTTGCTCAAATAAATTAAATAAATTCATTCTTTATCAGATTTCGGTGCTGATGTCCGGATAACCGATAATATAGGTGAAATTGAATACCGGCGTTCCCGTTGACGCAACGCCAGTCTCCCATGTGTATCCATCAACTTTAATCTGTGCGGTTAGATTTTCAGCCTCAATGGGCGAATACACCCTGAGCATGGAAACAATACCATCCCAGCAGGTTGCAAGCGGTACAAATGGCAATATGTAAGTGAAAATATAGCGGGACAGCCTTCTTGGCTTCATAAACAGGGTTGCAAACAAATAGGTTAAAATTGTAATAACGGGTGAAAGCAGTAATAAAATAAGCCCGGCAGGCATTTTTATACTTGCATCAAAAACGCCGATGGTTGCCTTTTTATTAGCAGCATCCAGCAAAATATTCTTCGCCTGTTCCGGATTGAAATGATGGAAACCCTCAAACATTGTCCGCATACCTTTCAATTCCGGCGGCACATGCATGGCGTCAACTGCATCGGGTAAAAACAGCAAATCGGAACTTTGAAATCTTGCAACTGTCTTCAGAGCAGGATATTTATCCGTAAGTCTTACTGTTACCGGAAAACCCGCGTCGGAAAGCTGCTTCTTCAGATTCAGCCACGGTCCCGAACCGCCCGAACACAAGTCGACAATTTCCGATGTATTCGCATTTTTCATCGCTTTGATAAGCAGCGGAACAATGTTTGTGTGCCCGGAGCGCAGGGTTGAAGCGAACTGCAAATAATCGGTTTGCATTTGCCGGAAAGTTTTAGGGTACCATGCCATATCCGTAAACTCAAAAAGCTGTATGCGTTTCATCAAATCGGCTCCTTTGATTTCAACATTGAAGGTTATATGAACGATTCGTATATTTTTTACTATAAATTTTATTTATGTAAAATATATCAGTCATCAATAAAATAGTCAATAGATGGTAACCGGGGCCTTACTCATTTTCCTTGCATACGATAATCAAACATGCTATGCTGATTTAAACAATATTGATTGGAGTTTGACATGCTTTTTGAAAAAACAGAACCGGTCTATTTAATATCGCATGAGTTTAACGACCCGGCCTTCAACCTGGCCTGTGAGGAATATTTCTTTCATCAAAGGACAGAAAACTACATCCTGCTGTGGCGCAACTCCCCTGCTATTATCATCGGGCGCAACCAAAACGCCTATGCCGAGCTTGATATGGACTATGTCGCCGAAAACGCTATTCCCGTCATTCGCCGGCTGACCGGCGGCGGCTCGGTCTACCATGATTTGGGCAATCTCAACTTTACGTTTATTACAAACGGCGCTGACGGGCTTGCGGATTTTAAAGTTTTTCTGAAACCCATTACGGAATACCTGTGTTCAATCGGTCTTGACGCCGAGTTTTCCGGCAGAAATGATATTTTGCTTAAAGGTATGAAAATATCAGGCAATGCCCAGGCAAACTACAAGGGCAGAGTTATGCTGCACGGTACGCTGCTTTTCTCAGTTTCATTATCCGTTTTGGCAAAAGCGCTGAAACCGAATCTAGTGAAACTTACAGCCAAAGGCATCGGTTCTGTCAGAAGCAGAGTAACAAACATCAGCGAACATCTGACAAGAAGCATGGGTGTTGAAGAGCTGAAAGAAGAACTTGCTGTCTTTCTCACCAGCACAGAAAGCTGCGTCCCCTACATCATTACGGCTGAGGATGAAACCGAAATCAAAAAGCTTGTGGACGAAAAATACGGAACCTGGGGTTGGAACATCGGGAGCGCGCCTTCGTACTCCATGGAAAGCACCGCTTTGCTGACGGGCGGAATGGTAACGGTCAACTTTGATGTGTATGAAGGCAAAATAATTTCAATAAAAATATTCGGCGATTTTTTCGGAAGCCAGGAAATCAGCGAACTTGAACAAAAAATAACAGGAACCCCGCATGAGCGCCAAGCGTTATTGGCTACCCTTGAGGGGTTCGAATTGCAAAAATATATAGCAAATGGTACTGTTCCCGAGTTTGTAGAACTGTTTTTCAGTTAATCATATTCAGCTGGCGTTCGGTTTCAGCTTTTTCCCGTTCGATTAGTTTCCATGTGGCGTCAATTAAATGTGCAAACTGCGGCTGCGCCAATTGCTCACAAATAAATTTCTGGCGGGGCGAATTGATATCCTCGCCGGAAATTTCTGTTATTCCCCTTGCTCTGCACATTTCTTGAATTCGCCTTAGCTGCTCGGGTGTATTGCGGGATGGCATATAGGTAACAGCATTGATATTTTGCTCCTTGATTACATTAAATAGCAAATCAAGAAAACTATCCTCAAATTTCTGAGTCTTTTTATCCCCGGTGACAGAATCTCCGACATCACCAAGATAGGAATAGCATAACATCGAGCCCGTATCTTTCGCTAAGCGTGAAAGTTCTGAGATATGCATGCATTCATTCGTAGCCGGCACATAAATCCGTTCAACCAGACTTGCCTTTAATATGCCCAGAAGGTCATAAAGAAAATAAGGATTTTCTGCATCATCAAGCTGCGCCCTTTGCTTTTCTGAAAGAACTATTTTCATTTTATTTTCTAAAAATTCCGCAGTTTTTGTCTGCCCTGCCAGCTTAGCAATCTTTTCGCCGAGCACATACAGCAGGTGTCGTTCAGTCACGCAGCCGCCGGCCGAAAACTGGGAAATCGGCACAACCTCGCTGTCAAAATCCAGGGTCATTTCAAAGGGCAGCATAATCGAATTGATGTTCTCAATCATTTTACGATTGCGGATATTTCTTTTTTCCCTGAGCGGTTTGAAAACATCCTGCAAATAATTAATCTGCGTATGAGGAATACCGTGCAGCGCCATATAAGCGTTGCTTTTTTGGTCCGGATTGTTTACCCTGAACCCTTCGAGAGGAGTGCCATCAACGCTTACCCTGCACTCAAGTCCAATAGTGGTTGCAATGCTTGCAATTTTGCCTGCTTCAATAAATTCCTCCGCTCCACCTATTGAGTCATGGTCCATTATTCCGGCTGTTTGCAAGCCTGCCGCACGGGCAAAATATACCGCTGCCGTGGGCGAATAAGGCGAGAAGGAATAGGTCGTATGGATATGATTGTTCGCATATTGCGGCAAACTCACAGGTGGTTCTTTTTCCTCAGCAATTATCTTTTTCAGCGTCGCAAGCCTTTCGGTTGCATCGCCGACATTCAGTTGTTCTAAAATGTCTTGCATATTATATTTATGTCCTTTTTCCGATATTTATAATAATTTTTTGCGGGACGGATGACCCGTCCCCAACAATTCGTTTTCATTAACCTCTATCCACTGTCCACTGACCACTAGAAACTAACCAAGCATTACCTGTCCGCCTGTGACGGGTATCGCCTGGCCTGTTTCAAAACATTGCTCAACACAGTAGAAAATTGCCTTGGCAACATCCTCGGGGGAACAGCCTCGTTTAATCGGGGATAAAGAAAGATAAAACTCTTTAACATCTTCCACTGTTTTTGCTCCCGGTACCTTGCCTACCTTTAGATATTGAGCGAACAAGCCGTTTTCCGGGTCAGACCACAACGGACCTTCGTAAAAATTGCCCGGGCAAACCGCATTTACCTTAATCTGGTAAGGAGCCAGTTCCAGAGCAAAGCTTTGAGTAAGTCCTATGCCGCCAAATTTGCCGCCGGAATAAGCAAAATTGTTTTTTGAGCCGACAAGCCCTGATTTTGAATTTATCTGAATTATATCGCTCCATTTTGAACTGTCCGCCTCAAACTGAGCCTTCATAATTTCTGAAGCATATTTGGCGCATAAAAAGTAGCCCGCGTAATTAACCTTTGTAACAAATTCAAAGCTTTTGTAGTCCATATCGGTCAGTGAACCTGCTTTTAATACACCGGCATTTGAAATCATCATGTCAAGCCCGCCGAAGAGTTCGACAGTCCTGCAAACTACGCCTTGTACTGAAGATTCATCAGAAACATCAATGGGGCAAAAAACAGCTTGCCCGCCGAGATCATCAACTATTGACTCAGCTGCTTCGCGTTGGACAGGCAGATCGGCAATTACAACCGTTGCCCCTTGATTGTGCATTTCCCTTGCTATCCCAAGCCCGAAGCCCTGCGCGCTGCCGGTTACAATTATAATCTTCCCGGCAAGCCTTCCAACTGCATTGGGTCGGTTTTTCACATTAGCTTTTGCAAATTCTTTTGCTTGAAGTAAATCCATTTTTTATTCCTTTCCTATCAGCAGTTCTGCGACAGTTTGGGCATAAACTCTTGCCATAAAATCGTTTGGATGATTGACATTGTTGCCTGTCATATCATAATAGCGTTTGTGCTCGAGGATAGCCGAATGCATGCTCCAAACCGGCGCAACAGCTACTCCTCTGGTGAAACTTGCTATTTTTTTCAAGATGTTTTCATATTTTTCCTGATTGCCGTAAAACCCTTTTGCTTCCCTGTTGGGATGCATCGGGGAAACAAGAATGAATTCCGCGTTTTTATTGGCTTTCCGGACTTCCCAAATCATTTTACAGATTTCATAAGCATATTTGATTTTCCATGTCTTGGCGTCATTCATGCCGAAAGCGATCACCACCAAATCCGGGTTATATGCGATAACCCGTTCCTTGTCATTTTTGACACCCCAGTCGGCATTGGTCCCGCCAACGGCGGTGTTGACTTCGGCAATGTTCGGGTCGCTGAACTGTGCGGCAAGGGTCTGTGTTACAAGCTGTGTCCAAATCGGCGCGTAAGGAGCATTCAAATTGCTTGAATTCGCGCCGGTTGTAATGCTGTCGCCATAGTAAAGGACAGTCAGCTTACCGCTGCTTTCAAGCTTTGCCATTGTGTTTTTCAGAACATCGCCTTTATAAGCCGGTATGACGCCTTTCCAGGTATCCGCATGGCGGTATGTGACTGCCACCTGCGTTTTGTAATAAGTGTCGCCCTCGCCGAAAGAAAGAAAACCGCCACCCGTTCTGTCAAATGTCCGTCCAGTTATCGCAGCCGGCGGATAGTATTCAGCATAGCTCCACTTGTATATTTGCGAATTTTCCGTCAGTACAATACAGCCGTTTTCTACCGTATAGTCCACACCCGGCGTATATTCGGTGTTGAGGTCGAACGACCGTACCGAAAGCACCTCTGTCGGCGAGTAAAGCAAAGGTGCCGGCGGAATATTTCCATTTTTGTCCGCAACAAACATCAATGTTTCGTTGTAGACAATCTCGCCTTTCCAAACCGGGGTCATGTACGTTTCGCGGGTATATTTATCAATTGCCACAACATCTATCCTCCCAACATTTGCAACGGTTCCTAACACGGCTAAAGCCATCAATACAGAAGATACTTTTGCCAAAACAGACACAGCAATTCCCCCTTTAATAGTTTAATTTTGCTTTTGGCGGTAACTTTCGACTTCCCAATTTACGATAAAATTCACAAGCTCCTCTGTCATGTGCAGCGGGCCTCCGAAACTTTCGGAATAAATGGCTACTTTTATAGCATCGTCAAAAAGCATTTGTGCTGTTTTTGCATCTTTTTCGTTTTGACCGACAGCGAAAAATCCTAAGCTTTTGGCCAATACAATTTTTGGTGCATAGCCGTTTTTTTGCTTATATTCCGCGAATTTATATTCAAGATCTTCACTGCCGTTTACAAAAAGCGGAAAAGCTTTGCAGTAAACAATATGGTCAGGGGTAAAAGGAACCAACAGCGGTCCTGCTACCTTTTCACTTTGAGCAAAACGGACTGCCTCAGCATTTCCGTCATAAATTAAGTATGAATTATCACTATAAAGGTTTTTGATTTTACCCGCCATTTGTTCAATTTGTGCGGATGTCTCCTTTTCTGGTGATAAATCCGGTTGCCTTTTAAGTTTCCCCATAAGAGCAATCATTACTTTGTTGAGTATTACATCCAGTTCCTCAACTGTGTCTGCCGCCATAAAGATTCCATGATTTTGTAAAATGACGGTTGAAGCCGTTTTTCCGGTGCTAAGTTTATACTTTTCAATTGCCTGATAGCAAAGCATTGCCAAGATGTAACCGGGGCGGCAAAGGCCTATCCAAATAAAATCGTCACCAAAAAGCTCACGTGTAATTTTTTCGCCGTCTTTGCCGCAGGTGAGCCCGTTAACTAGCGCCGGATGTAAATGCAAAACGAAGGTTTGTGGAAAAAGGCTGTGCAGCGTTGTTTCAACACTTGGCCGCTTTGTATCTTCACCGGGCAGCCTTGCTGCCATAAGGTCGGCAAGCGCCTCTGCTTCACGATCGTCGTCTGCATCCGGATACTTTTTAACAAACATTTTTGCTAGCAAGACTCTGTCCATTTTTACAAACCCTTCGGCAGTAATAGTAGCAAGTGCCGTCCCAGAACCTTTAATATACAGCACTGCCCCTTTCTTTGCCGATGTATTTCCACCACCTGCCAAAACAAGGTCTGTTTGCTTTCCGTAGTAGTTTGAAAACCGAACAAGTTCATCTAAAATCATTTCAGCACCTCCGTATTGCTAATACTTTAACACATTTTGTTATAAAATAAAACCAAAATTTCACTATTTATAAAGATATTCAAATTCTTGACTAAGTAGCACAAACATAGTATAATTAATTAGTTAAATTTTGACTGTTTTGGGGGTTTTATATGGTCTATCGCACTTTTCTCTTTGACAATCTTCCAAAATGGGAAGACGTGCCGATTTCAAAAATCAACAGTTTTCATTGGGAGCATGAGAATCCCTTCCGTCCCGAATCTTATGCGCAGATTTGCGGTGTCCGCGGGAAGGGAATTTTTGCCCGCCTTTGGTCTTACGAAGAGAACCCCCGTTGCTGCTATACAAAGCAAGACGAGCCGATATATGAGGACAGTTGCCTTGAGTTGTTTTTACAGCCCGTGTTTGAACGTCAGGAGTATATCAACTTTGAAATGAATTGCAATGGCGTATACCTGTCACAGTTTGGCAAACAGCGTGAAAAGAGAGTTTTCTTAAAAGATTTTTGCTCAGTTGAACCAAGTATTTCCTGCTTTGGAATTGTTGAAAATGGAAACTCAGCATGGGGGGTTGAAATTTACATTTCCGAATCGCTTATCAGTAAGATTTATGATTTTGACTTTGTTCTATCTCCTTGTGAAATAAAAGGCAACTTCTACAAATGCGGTGACAACACGCCCAAACCCCACTATGCCGCATTTTTTCCTGTCGACTCTCCAGAGCTTGGCTTCCATAATCCCGCTTGCTTTGGAAAAATTATTTTGAACTGAAAGGTGTGTCTCTGTGCAACAATCTACCTTTAATATTGATGAAATACTGGCTAATTTTAGTTTTGAGGGCGAATTCGCAGGTTCTTTTGTTTTAACCAACGGCCATATTAATAACACTTTCGTATTGGAGTTTAGAAACGAATTTGAACAAATCAACTCTTACCTTCTTCAGCAAATAAATACCAATGTTTTTAAGAACCCTGACCAGCTGATGGAGAACATTGTTGGTGTAACCGCTTACCTTCGCAACATAATTGTTGAAAACGGAGGTGACCACAAAAGAGAAACCCTAAATGTCATTTTCACTAAAGGCGGCAAATCGTATTTTCGAGACAATGAAGACAAGTCCTGGCGTTGCTACGACTATATTACCGATTCCTATACCTGCCAAAAAATAGAAGACCCCTTGGTTTTTTACAATGCGGCGAAGGCATTTGGCAAATTTTCTTCTATGCTAGCGGATTATCCTATTGATACACTTTATGATACTATCCCCAATTTTCATAACACCGTTTCTCGATTTTCGGATTTGAAAAAGGCGATTGAAACTAACGCTGCCGGCAGAGCAGATTCCGCCCGTCCCGAAATTGATTTTGCTTTAGCGCACGAAGGTGATACGGGTGTGCTGCTTGATTTGCTTGACAGTGGCAAAATACCATTGCGTGTAACGCATAATGACACAAAACTTAACAATGTTATGTTTGATAATGTGAGTAACGAAGGAATTTGCGTGATTGACCTTGATACGGTTATGCCGGGTCTTTCACTATATGACTTTGGCGACAGCATTCGCTTTGGCGCGAGCACAGCTGAAGAAGATGAAAAAGATGTCAGCAAGGTTGAACTTGACCTTGAACTTTTTGAGCAATACACAAGGGGTTATTTAGGGACCGCAGGCAAGAGTTTAACTCCGTGCGAGGTCGAATACCTGCCCTTTGCCGCAAAACTTATCACCTTTGAATGCGGAATTCGATTTTTGGGGGATTATCTTAACGGTGATACCTATTTCCGCACCGATTATGATGACCACAATTTAATTCGTTGTCGCACACAATTTGCACTTGTAGCGGATATTGAAAGAAAAATGGATAAACTGAATGAAATTGTTACAAGGATACACGGGAGGCTTTGATTTTGAAAAATAGTCGCTTGCGGGCTGTGCTTGCAATACTCGTAACAGTTGCGGTATTTGCGGCTATGTTTTTCCTTATTTTTTTCGCCTTTCAATATAATCAAGACAAACTTTTTATGCAAAAAATGAGTGGACAAGAGATTATGCTTTCTGCTAGCTTTACCGTTACCGCTCAAACAGGCTGCATGAATACAGTTGAGAATTCATACCTTTCTGCAAAAGCCGGATTGATCAGCGGAGCTCAAGCAATTTCGGCAGATATTTCCTTCCGTAAAGACGGCGTTCCGGTTTTAGCTGAAAAGCTTTCACAAGCTGATGTAACAGCCGTAACCGTGGAGCGAATATTTGATTATTTAGCTGGCTTAAAAGACCCAACTATGATTTTAAATCTAAAACAATTAACAAATATTTCCGAAATAGACCGGCTTGCTGTAGAGCGAGAACTTACCAATAGGCTCATTTATACCGGAATTAACGAAGATCAAGTTGCTTACTTGCAATATGGGAGCCCTAATATCCGTTTTTATATTGATGCCAATCCCAAAAGCAATCAAATGAGCGACCCCGTCTATTGCGAAGGTTTAGCTGAAGTTGCTTTAAGTAAAGGCGCTTTTGGAATAAATTGCAGTTATAAACATGTTACCAAAACATTTGTTGAAGCTGTGCATAAATATAGGTTAATGTTTTCTGTCTATGATGTTGAAAAAGAAGTTGATATGTACCGTATGTTAGACTTCGGCGTTGACAATATTACAACAAAAAGTCCCGACATACTGCTCGGAATTATTTCAAAAATACAAGCAAAAGCTGCACTTCATTGAGGATAATTTATGGCATTTGAGACAATCTCATTTGAGGACTTGCGGCAAAGTGTATCCAAATGGGAACTTTGCTGTAAAAGAGGCAATCCCCTGCCAACGGATTTCAACGCGGAAGATTTTGTGGAAAGCTTCAAAATACCGGAAACCGAGTTTGAATTCACACAAAGCTATGTTGACCAAAGCGGCGATGTAATTGTTCTTTTCAAAACAACAATTCACCTTCACGCTTGGCAAACACGAGGCGGCAAGGAACCCAAGGATTTTTCATATTATAAGATAACGAGGGCAATTCTTGATGAAGAAGGTAAAATATTAGATTATGAAATTAAAGGTTATGTAGTGACCTCAATTTGAAACTAAATATGTTGTAAACGGCGCAGACAATTTCTTGTCTGCGCCGATTGAATAATAATTATCGGTTAATTATGAGTTGATTTTAATAACAACGCCTGAACCGACTGTGCGGCCGCCTTCGCGGATAGCAAAACGGAGACCTTCTTCAATAGCGATTGGTGTGATGAGGTCAACATCCATCTCAATGTTGTCGCCTGGCATACACATCTCAACACCGCCGTCAAGTGTGATTATACCGGTAACATCTGTTGTTCTGAAATAGAACTGTGGACGATAGTTGTTAAAGAAAGGTGTATGGCGTCCGCCTTCTTCCTTGCTCAAAACATAAACCTGACCACGGAACTTTGTGTGGGGCATAATTGAACCGGGCTTTGAAAGAACCTGGCCACGCTCAATGTCTGCTCTCTGCACGCCACGAAGCAATGCACCGATATTGTCGCCTGCCTCAGCGTAATCAAGTAATTTGCGGAACATTTCGATACCTGTGCAAACAACTTTTCTTCTCTCTTCTGTAAGACCAACGATTTCGACTTCTTCTTGAATCTTGAGGCGTCCACGCTCAACTCTGCCTGTGGCAACTGTGCCGCGGCCGGTGATTGTAAAAACATCTTCTACAGGCATAAGGAAGGGAAGGTCGGCTTTACGGTCGGGAGTTGGGATAAAGCTGTCAACAGCGTCCATAAGTTCCCAAATAGACTTAAGCTCAGGGGCATTGATGTCACTGCCAGAGTAATTAAGAGCTTCCAGCGCAGAACCTCTGATGATTGGTGTATCGTCGCCGGGGAACTCATATTTGTCGAGTGTTTCGCGAATTTCCATTTCGACAAGGTCTAGGAGCTCTTCGTCATCAACTTGGTCAACCTTGTTCATATAAACAACGATTGATGGAACGCCAACTTGGCGGGCAAGCAGAAGATGCTCTTTGGTTTGAGCCATCGGGCCGTCTGTTGCAGCGATAACAATAATCGCGCCGTCCATTTGCGCTGCGCCTGTGATCATGTTCTTGATATAATCGGCATGGCCCGGGCAGTCAACATGAGCGTAATGGCGATTATCGGTTTCGTACTCGACATGAGCGGTGTTGATTGTGATACCGCGGGCTCTTTCCTCGGGAGCCTTATCGATATGAGCATAGTCAACATAAGATGCTTGACCCTTCATAGCAAGAGCCTTGGTAATGGCAGCCGTAAGTGTGGTCTTACCATGGTCAACGTGACCGATTGTTCCGATGTTTACATGGGGTTTGTTTCTTTCGAATTTTGCTTTTGCCATTTGTTTTTCCTCCTTAATTATTAACGATAATTAACAATTTTGTTGCAACATACTGACGCATGTTGATATTCTATCAATTTCTTTTGCAAATTTCAAGTTTTTTTGAAAATAACTTGAAATTATTTTGTGTTCATGATGGTTTCAGCAATAGATTTCGGAACCTCGGTATAGTGGCTGGGTTCCATAACATATTGACCTCTTCCCTGGGTTTTTGAGCGTAAGGTTGTTGAATAACCAAACATATTTGAAAGCGGGATAGCTGCGTTAATCTGTGTGGCGCCCATTCTCGTTTCCGTACTTAGAATTACACCTCTGCGCGAGTTGACATCACCGATAACATCACCCATATAATCGTCCGGTACACTAACCGTAACTTTCATAATCGGTTCCATCAACACCGGGCTTGCTTTTCTCATTGCTTCTTTAAATGCCATCGAAGCAGCTATTTTGAATGCAAGCTCAGAAGAGTCAACCTCATGGTATGAGCCATCATAAAGAGTTACCTTAACATCGACAACTGTAAACCCTGCCAGCACTCCGGAAAGCATTGCGCCTTTAATACCGGATTCGATGGGGTTTATATACTCTTTTGGAATAATACCACCAACAATGCCGTTAACAAATTCAAAGCCTTTTCCCGGGTTCGGTTCAATGCGGATTTTAACATGACCGTATTGACCGTGACCGCCTGTTTGGCGGGCATATTTGGTGTCTGCTTGAGCATCTTTTGTGATAGTTTCACGGTAAGCAACCTGTGGTTTGCCGACATTTGCTTCAACCTTAAACTCACGCAGCATTCTGTCTACGATAATTTCAAGATGAAGTTCTCCCATACCGGCTATGATTGTTTGCCCAGTTTCTTCATCGGTGTAGCACTTAAATGTGGGGTCTTCTTCGCCCAATTTTTGTAGGGCAATACCCATTCTTTCTTGACCTGCCTTCGTCTTTGGCTCAATTGCAACTCTAATAACCGGATCAGGGAATACCATTGATTCAAGAATAATGGGATGTCTTGAATCACATAGTGTATCGCCGGTTGTGGTAACCTTCAAGCCAACTGTTGCGGCGATATCGCCGGCATAACAACAATCAATATCTTGTCTGTGGTTTGAATGCATTTGAAGTATTCGCCCCAAGCGCTCGTTTGAATCTTTGGTTGAATTATAAACGGTGCTGCCGGTTGCGACCGTACCCGAATAAACTCTGAAGAAACAAAGCCTGCCGACAAACGGGTCTGTCGCAATCTTAAAGGCAAGCGCCGAAAACGGCTCTTCGTCCCGAGGAAGGCGATTTTCCACTTTGTCTGTCTTGGGGTTGATACCCTCCATTGATGTAACATCCGTTGGGGCGGGCATGTAGTCAACTACAGCATCAAGAAGCGGTTGAACGCCCTTGTTTCTGTAAGATGTTCCACAGGTAACGGGAATCATAAGATTTGCGAGCGTTGCTTTGCGTATACAAGCCTTTACTTCATCGACTTCCAAATCTTCTCCATTGAGATACTTTTCAAGTAAATCGTCATCCTGGTCAGCAACGGATTCCATAAGCTCCCCACGGTATTTTTGGGCAAGTTCTTTATATTCCTCAGGTATTTCCTCCACTCGAGTATCCAGCCCTTTTTCATCAAAATAGATAATGGCATTCATCTCGACAAGGTCAATAATCCCTTTAAACTCAGACTCCGCACCGATTGGAAGTTGAATAGGTACTGCATTGCATTTTAAACGATCTTTCATCATCGCAACTACATTGTAAAAGTCCGCTCCGGTAATATCCATTTTGTTAATGTAAGCCATACGGGGAACCTTGTATTTGTCTGCTTGTCTCCATACGGTTTCCGATTGGGGTTCTACGCCTCCTTTAGCGCAAAGGACCGTAACCGCACCATCAAGCACACGCAGGGAACGCTCTACCTCAACGGTAAAATCGACATGACCCGGGGTGTCAATAATATTAATACGGTAACCTTTCCAAAAGCAAGTTGTAGCAGCAGAGGTAATTGTAATACCTCTTTCCTGCTCCTGCTCCATCCAATCCATTGTGGCTGCGCCGTCATGCACTTCGCCAAGCTTATGCGTTTTTCCGGTATAGAAGAGTATACGCTCGGTTGTAGTTGTTTTTCCGGCGTCAATATGTGCCATTATTCCAATGTTTCTGGTGAGTTCGAGTGTTACTTGCCTTGGCATATGAACCTCCGATTTTTCGCGGTTAATTTTGAATTACTTCTGAATATTTGATTGTGATTACCATCTAAAATGTGCAAAAGCCTTATTCGCTTCAGCCATCTTATGAGTGTCTTCACGCTTTTTATAGGATGAACCGGTTGAGTTGGCTGCATCCATAATTTCGTTGGCAAGCCTTTCCTTCATCGTTCTTTCCGAACGATTGCGGCTATAGGTTGTTAACCAACGCAAACCGAGTGTTTGCCTTCTTTCGGGGCGAACATCGATGGGCACTTGATAAGTTGCACCGCCGACGCGGCGAGCTTTAACTTCAAGTACGGGCATAACATTTTCCATTGAACCTTCAAAAACCTCGAGAGGTTCTCTACCTGTTTTTTCTTTGATAATGTCAAAAGCATCGTAAACAATTTTTTGGGCTACACCCTTTTTGCCGTCTAACATAATACTGTTAATAAGGCGTGTTACGAGTTTTGAGTTGTAAAGCGGATCAGGCAAAACATCACGTTTTGCTATTTGGCCTCTTCTTGGCACTTCGCTTCCCTCCTTCATAATAATGATATCATAGGTACTCGAGTGACAAAATTCCCGTGGCGCCAATGGAGAGGCGTATATATCATACACTCTCACATTGAGTAAAAAAGCTTTGCTTTTTCAGCCTGCAAGAAGATTCTGTCGTTTATTTCCAAACCTTTTTGGACTTACTTTTTTGCAGCCTTTGGGCGTTTTGCGCCATACTTTGAGCGCGACTGCATCCTGCCGCTGACACCCTGAGTATCAAGCGTACCACGAATAATGTGATAGCGAACACCGGGGAGGTCCTTAATACGACCGCCGCGAATTAAAACGACCGAATGCTCTTGAAGATTGTGGCCGACTCCCGGAATATAAGAGGTAACCTCTATGCCGTTTGTCAGGCGCACTCTGGCGATTTTTCGCAGTGCCGAATTCGGTTTTTTGGGGGTGGCAGTTTTCACTGCTGTGCAAACACCGCGTTTTTGGGGTGAATTCTTATCAGTGATAACATTCTTCTTTGAATTCAAACCTTTTAAAAGTGCAGGTGCCTTTGGTTTTTTTACGATTTTTTCCCTACCGCTACGGACAAGCTGATTAAAGGTTGGCAAACAATACATCTCCTTTCTTCAAAAATGTTTATTTGTTAACGCGCGTGTGCGGCTTTTCTTTGCATGGCGCACCTTTGCAGTTATCAATTTGGTTAATCGGTGCCGTTTGTTTTGGCATCACGAAATAGTATGTTACCACAAATATTAACTATCTGTCAACACTTTCAACAAAAATTAAGGCTGATTTTCGTCATATTCGTCAATGAAATTAATGTTTTTGTGTATTATTACATCGCTGTAGCACTTCATACCTGTACCGGAAGGCAACAACTTGCCGATAATTACATTCTCCTTAAGGCCGAGCAGCGGGTCGCTCTTACCCTTAATGGCAGCATCTGTCAAGACACGGGTTGTTTCTTGGAAAGAAGCGGCGGAAAGGAAAGAATCTGTCGCTAGCGAAGCTTTTGTGATACCCATAAGAACAGGCTCGCTAAGTGCATCTTTAAATTCTATACCCTCTGCCTCGGCGAAAGCGCGACCCGTCTTATTCACTAATGCCAGTTCGCTCTTTTCAACAATCATGCCCGGTAAGAGATCAGTATCGCCGGACTCAAATATCTTAACCTTTTTCATCATCTGGCGGACGATAACCTCAATGTGCTTATCGTTGATATCAACGCCTTGCATACGGTAGGTACGCTGCACTTCGCGGATAAGGTAATCGTGCACGGAATCAACGCCTAAAATTGCAAGAATGTCATGCGGATTGCGTGCACCGTCTGTAATGTTATCGCCTTTATTAATAACTTGTCCTTCTTCAACCCTGGTACGGAAGCCATAAGGAATGAGATAGGTTTTTTCTTCCATATTCTTGCGGTCTGTAACAACTGCATGCCTGGCGTTTTTAATTTGCCTAAATGAAACTTCGCCGTCGATTTCACTCATGATGGCGAGCGTCTTGGGCTTTCTTGCTTCAAAAAGCTCCTCAATTCTGGGAAGACCCTCTGTGATATCCGATTGATCCTTTGTACCGCCTGTTTGGAAAGTTCTCATTGTAAGCTGTGTGCCGGGCTCGCCGATTGACTGGGCAGCAATAATACCGACTGCCTCGCCGACTGTTACATGGTCGCCGGTTGCAAGGTTTGAGCCATAACACTTAATGCAAACGCCGTGCTTAGCATTACAGGTGAGTAATGATCGAATGGCAATTCTTGCCAATTTATGCTCGCCAACCTTGCCTTGCTCAATTGCTATTTTATGTTGGGCATTCACATAATCCGAAACCTTTTTCGCTTCAAAATCAGTCATCATGTCGTCTTTGCTCATGATTAATTCGCCGGTTTCGACATTGATTAAATCATCAAGAAGGTAACGGCCTGTTAAACGCTCTGTCAATCCAACAATTCGCCTGTTGCCGTCAAAGATATCATAAATATCGATACCCTCGGTGCACTTGCAGTCCTCTTGGCGAATTATAACATCTTGAGAAACATCCACTAATCGACGGGTCAGGTAACCTGAGTCGGCTGTACGCAACGCAGTATCTGCAAGACCTTTACGGGCTCCGCGCGATGAAATGAAATATTCAAGTACATTAAGACCTTCACGGTAATTAGCTCGAATAGGTACCTCGATTGTTCTACCTGCCGTATTAGCGATAAGACCGCGCATACCGGCAAGTTGCCTTAACTGGCTGTCATTACCGCGGGCACCGGAGTCAAGCATCATATTGATTGGGTTGAAATAGTCGAAGTTATCCTTCAATTCCTTGGCAACCTGATCTTTGCATTCATCCCAAGTTTTTATGACACTTTCGCGGCGCTCATCATTCGAAATCAAACCGCGGTTGTAGTTGTTGCCGATTTTATCTATCTTCTTTTCGGCTTCAGCAAGGAGTTCAGGCTTTCTCTTCGGAATAGTCGCATCGCAAACTGCCGCTGTTATTCCGCTGCGAGTTGAATATTTGAAACCCTGTGCCTTTATTTTATCAAGAACATCAGCGGTAACGGATGTACCATGAGCCTTGATGCATTTTGCGACTATTTCACCGAGTTTTTTCTTGATAACTAAAAAATCAACTTCAAGTGCAAATGCGTTATCGGGATCAGAGCGGTCAACAAAGCCTAAATCCTGAGGAATCGGCTCATTGAAAGTCACTTTGCCGAGAGTTGTATCGATTATCTTTGAAACCTTTACACCGTTAATTTCTTTGGTCATGCGAATTTTAATTTTTGAATGAAGACCTATATCGCCTTCGTCATAAGCCATTGTTGCCTCATTCACATCCTTAAAGAGCTTGCCTTCGCCGGGTTCGCCATCTTTGTTAAGTGTGAGGTAATAGGAACCCAGTACCATATCCTGCGTCGGTACGGTTACGGGGTGTCCGTCCGAGGGTTTGAGAAGGTTGTTTGCGGCAAGCATTAAGAAACGAGCCTCTGCCTGTGCTTCCGCAGATAGCGGTACATGAACAGCCATCTGATCCCCATCGAAGTCGGCGTTGAAAGCAGTACATACCAATGGATGAAGCTTGATTGCTCTGCCTTCAATCAGAACCGGCTCAAAAGCTTGGATGCCAAGTCTATGCAGCGTTGGCGCGCGGTTAAGCATAACAGGATGGTCTTTAATTACTATTTCTAGTGCATCCCAAACCTGCGGTTTTGAACGTTCAACCATTTTACGTGCTGATTTAACATTGCCTGCTACTTCGGTTTCAACAAGTCGCTTCATAACGAATGGCTTGAAAAGTTCAAGTGCCATTTCTTTTGGAAGACCGCATTGGTAAAGTTTAAGCTCCGGACCTACAACGATAACGGAACGACCCGAATAATCGACACGCTTGCCCAAAAGGTTCTGCCTGAAGCGACCTTGTTTGCCTTTAAGCATATCCGAAAGTGATTTGAGTGCTCTGTTGTTAGGACCTGTAACCGGGCGGCCTCTGCGGCCGTTGTCAATAAGAGCATCTACAGCCTCTTGCAGCATCCTTTTTTCGTTTCTGACGATAATTTCAGGTGCACCAAGTTCAAGAAGCTTTTTTAGGCGGTTATTTCTGTTAATAACTCTGCGGTATAAATCATTTAAATCCGAAGTCGCAAAACGGCCGCCATCAAGCTGAACCATCGGGCGAATTTCCGGAGGAATTACAGGAATAACATCAAGTATCATCCACTCCGGCCTATTGCCGGACTGACGGAAGGCTTCCGCAACCTCAAGGCGCTTTAGAAGCTTGATCTTCTTTTGACCTGTTGCTTCTTTCATTTCTTCCCTAAGGTCGATTGAAAGCTTATCCAAATCAATTTCGGCAAGCAGTTCTTTTATTGCCTCCGCGCCCATACCAGCTTTAAAAGAATCTTCATAATATTCGCGATATTTTTCGTAATCCTTCTCATCAAGAGGGTCATACTTTTTAAGCGGTGTGTCGCCCGGGTCAATTACTATATGCATCGCAAAATAAAGGACCTTCTCCAAAATGCGAGGTGAAACATCAAGAATTAAACCCATACGTGACGGGATTCCCTTGAAGTACCAAATATGTGAAACAGGTGCCGCAAGCTCAATATGCCCCATGCGTTCACGGCGCACCTTTGACCTTGTAATTTCAACACCGCAGCGTTCGCAGATTTTACCCTTGTAGCGAATGCGTTTGTATTTGCCGCAATGGCATTCCCAGTCTTTGGTTGGTCCAAAAATCTTTTCACAGAAAAGACCTTCTTTTTCTGGCTTAAGTGTACGGTAATTTATAGTTTCGGGTTTTTTCACTTCACCGCAAGACCAATCTCTCATTTGCTCCGGCGAAGCAAGGCCTATCTTAATTGATTCAAAAGTATTATTTTCCATTTAACATTACTGCCCCTTTTCGATATATTTTGCTGAATATCCATTAATCAAAATGGTGCTTCACTTTTCCTCAGCAAATCCGCTATCATCGTCTGTTTCTTCAAACTCAGGACTTTCTTCATCGTCTGCTTCCAAAACATCCTCAAAATCGGAACCATCATCAATCGTTTCGTCGTCATCGTCTTCGATAAGCATTTCGAGATCTTCACCCTCAACACCAAATCCTAAAGCGCCCTCAGCATCGTTATAATTTACGAATGCACGGTCGTCAACAGGTGTGCTCCCAAGTTCATCGCCATCAAAGTTTTGTTTCATGTCGATTTCGTTTTCGTTGCCATCCAATACTCTTACATCAAGACCAAGCGATTGAAGTTCTTTTATTAGAACCTTGAAGGATTCCGGAATGCCGGGTTTTGGAACATTTTTGCCCTTTACAATTGCCTCGTAAGTTTTTACTCTGCCAACAACATCATCCGACTTGACGGTGAGTATTTCTTGCAGTGTATATGCGGCGCCATAAGCCTCAAGTGCCCAAACTTCCATTTCTCCAAAGCGTTGGCCGCCGAACTGTGCCTTGCCGCCGAGTGGTTGCTGTGTTACGAGAGAATACGGGCCGGTGGAACGCGCATGAATTTTATCATCGACCAAATGCAAAAGCTTTAAGAAGTACATAACACCGACTGTAATTCGATTGTCAAACGCTCTGCCTGTGCGGCCGTCAATTAAGACTGATTTCCCGTCTTCACTGAGACCTGCCTGGCTTAGCGCTGCTCTAATGTCCTCTTCGTGTGCGCCATCGAATACCGGGGTCATAACTCTTATGCCTAAATGCCTTGCAGCAAAGCCCAAGTTAACCTCGAGCACCTGGCCAATGTTCATTCTTGAAGGCACGCCAAGGGGATTCAGCAAAATGTCCAAAGGTGTTCCATCCGGCAAGAACGGCATATCCTCCTGCGGAAGTATTCTTGAAACGACGCCCTTGTTGCCGTGGCGGCCTGCCATCTTATCGCCAACGGAAATTTTTCGCTTTTGAGCGACATAGCAACGCACTACCTTATTGACGCCCGGTGAAAGTTCGTCTGAATTATCCCTTGTAAACACTTCAACATTCACAACGATTCCGTATTCTCCATGAGGTACTCTCAGCGAGGTATCTCTGACTTCCTTGGCCTTTTCACCGAAAATCGCGCGGAGCAAACGCTCCTCAGCAGTTAATTCAGTTTCGCCCTTCGGAGTAACCTTGCCGACAAGAATATCGCCCGAGTGAACCTCCGCGCCTATGCGGATAATACCTCTCTCGTCCAAATCGCTTAAAGCGTCATCGCCGACATTTGGAATGTCTCTTGTGATTTCTTCGGGGCCCAGTTTTGTATCGCGTGCTTCGACCTCGTGCTCTTCTATATGGATTGATGTATATACATCGTCACGAACAATTTTTTCGTTTATTAACACGGCATCTTCGTAATTATAGCCTTCCCATGTCATAAAGCCGATTAGTGCGTTTTTACCAAGACTGATTTCACCGTTATCCGTCGCGGGGCCGTCCGCAATAACTTCGAGTGCCTTAACACGGTCGCCTACTTTAACAAGAGGGCGTTGATTGATGCAAGTTCCTTGATTGGAGCGCATAAATTTAATAACTTCGTAAGTATCAGTTGCGCCATCGTCGGACTTAATTTCGATACTTTCAGCACTGACATGAGTAACCAAGCCGGCTTTTTTTGTAATAACTGCAACACCTGAATCGATAGCTGCTTTGTATTCCATACCTGTACCGACAATGGGAGCCTCGGTTTTAAGCAGGGGGACTGCTTGTCTTTGCATATTAGCGCCCATCAAGGCTCTGTTAGCATCATCGTTTTCAAGGAAAGGTATCATAGCCGTTGCAACAGAAACTACCATTTTGGGAGAAACATCCATATAATCCGCTTTGGTTGCTTCCACCTCAAGGAATTCGTCTCGATAACGGGCGTTAACCTTTGTATTTCTAAAACGTCCTTTTTCGTCAAGTGCCTCATTTGCCTGTGCAACAATAAATTCATCCTCAACATCGGCGGTCATATAGAGCACTTCGCTAAGCACAACGCCAGTCGCTTTATCAACCTTACGGAATGGTGCTTCGATGAAACCATATTCGTTAATACGGGCAAATGTTGCGAGGTAGGAGATAAGGCCGATATTCGGGCCTTCAGGCGTTTCTATAGGGCACATGCGTCCGTAATGGCTGTAGTGAACATCTCGAACCTCAAAGCCTGCTCTGTCTCTTGAAAGACCGCCAGGCCCGAGTGCCGAAAGACGGCGCTTATGAGTAAGCTCTGCTAATGGATTGGTTTGATCCATAAATTGTGAAAGAGGAGATGAACCGAAAAACTCTTTAATTGCCATCAGTACGGGGCGGATATTAATGAGAGATTGAGGTGTAATTTTATCCTCATCCTCCTGCGCCTGCAGAGTCATTCTTTCACGGACAACTCTTTCCATGCGGGCGAGGCCGATCCGGAACTGATTTTGGAGCAGCTCGCCAACGGAACGAATACGGCGGTTGCCCAAATGGTCAATATCGTCTGTGGTGCCGACATGATGAGCAATGCAGTTAACATAGTTAATTGATGCCATGATATCATCCACAATAATATGTTTGGGAATAAGGTCATCACAACGGGCAGTTAGTTCTGTAAGGAGTGTGACTTTGCTGTCGCATTTTTCAAGCACCTCATTGAGGATAGAAAAACGAACTTTTTCGTTGATACCAATATTAAGCAGTTCTTGGCGGGTAATTTCGGGAACATAATCGGCAATATCAACCATGCCGTTTGATACTATGTTAATAAGACGATTTTCAACAAGAACAATCGCCTTCATAACACCTGCCTGCTCCACTTCGTAGGCCTTTGCTTTGGTGATTATCTCGCCTGCTTCCGCAAGCACCTCGCCTGTTAATGGGCTTGCAATCGGCTCTGCAAGCGTGCAACCGACAAGGCGGGCTGAAATGGCAAGTTTTTTGTTATATTTATAACGGCCAACCCTTGAAATATCGTAACGATGCGGGTCGAAGAACAAGTTGTCTAAATGCGTCTGCGCAGCTTCGAGTGTAACGGGTTCACCTTGGCGCAGCTTCTTGAACACTTCCATAATCGCTTCTTCAGCGTTGCGGGTTTCATCCTTTTCGAGGGTAGCGTTAATTCTGTCGTCATCGCCGAAAAGCGAGACGATTTCTTCGTTCGTGCCAAGCCCCAAAGCTCTGATGAATGTTGTAATAGATATTTTACGATTTTTGTCAATTCTTACATAAAAAATACCATTAGGGTCCGTTTCGTATTCAAGCCAAGCACCTCTGTTTGGGTTAATGGTGCTTGAATAGAGTTCAATACCGGTTTTATCGTGTGTCATGTCAAAATACACGCCGGGGGAACGTAC
>CAYNMU010000017.1:0-32880 GCA_964398395.1 uncultured Eubacteriales bacterium | reverse complement strand
CGAATTTTTTAACGGAATTTATTGCAGAATTTATTCTGATCCTGTTGTTTCTGATAGTATCTACGTTGCTGAAGGTAATGCGCGATTCTATCACTTTACAGGATGTGGAGTTACGGATGAAGGATGTGGAAAAACAAAAAATCGAATCGGAACTCAGGGCACTCAAGGCACAAATCAATCCTCATTTTTTTTTCAACACTCTGAACAGCCTCTATTCCCTGAGTCTCGACAAATCGGATAAGGCGCCTGAACTGATTCTGAAACTTTCCGACCTGATGCGGTATGTTATTTACGAGTCGAATGATGACCTGGTGCCGGTCGGAAAACAATTGGAATTTCTTCAAAGTTATGTTTACCTCGAACGTTTGCGCACCGATGAAAACCTGCAGGTTGAATTCGAAGTGAAGGGCGACAATTATGCACTTAAAGTTGCACCGCTTTTATACATTGCCTTTATTGAAAACGCTTTTAAACATGGATCAAAAGCAAAAAAAGATAATCCTTATATTCATATCTCATTTGACCTGGAACATAAAGACCGGGTATATTTTTTAATCGAAAACAGGTTGGAACCTTTTCGTGACAAGTTACCTTCCGGTGGATTTGGACTGTCGAATGTTAAAAAACGGCTCGAATTGCTTTATCCCGGCAAATATGAACTAAATATTCAGGAATCCTCGTCGGTTTATCGGGTAGAATTAAATATTTTAGTCGCACAAACATAACAGCCCATTAACAACCGAATACAAGAAAACAAATTATTAATGGTATAATGTACGGTCATTTTGATCTCTGAAAAAACAACCACAAATCTCCCGAATAGAATCCTCCACCGGACGAAATTTTAAGTTTATAGTTTTACAAAGCTTATCACTTCTATAATTATATACTTGTGAGGCGGTAGTTGCCATTTCGCGGGTTACCTCTGGTTTCGATCCGGTTAGGAAGGCACGTACTGCCTCAATGCGCCATGCAAAAGAGGTCATGGCAGGAGGAACATTAACCGAAGGGGCAGGCTTTCCCATATACTTCGCGATGAGGCCAAAAAAATCCTGGTACGAAAGATTATCAGCCGAACAGATAAAGCGTTCACCAAAAATATTCTGATCCATCAGGCTGATCATGGCTTTACAGATGTCACGCGCATCCACATAACCATTCACGCCACGGGTGTAATATTTCAGTCCTTCATAAACCAGCCGGAAAAGTCCGGAATTATCCTGCCAGAAACCGGGGCCGAGAATGACTGAAGGGTTAATGATTACGGCATTTAATCCCTCTTCGATGCCTCGCCATATCTCGCGTTCGGCGCCATATTTGCTGATGCCATACACCGAATTTTTTTTCGATGTTAACCAATAAGTCTCTTCTGTGGATATATTATTGTTTTCGGCTCTTCCAAGGGTTGCTACCGAACTGACATAACAGAATTTTGAAACCTTGTTCTCAATAGCTTTGTCCACTAAGTTTGCAGTGCCTTCGATGTTCACCTTTAGCATAGTTTTATGATCCTTATGATAAAACGAAACAACAGCCCCGCAATGGTATATTTCGGCAATTCCTTCCATGGCATCCTCGATGGCACCATAATCCATCAAATCGGCATCCACCCATTGTATCTTCCCTTCCATTTCATCCGGGTTTTCAACATAATAGGAGAACACTTTGCGTACCATGGCTGTGTTGCTGCTTGCGCGTTTAATAGCCCTGACCTGTTTACCTGATTTGACAAGGTCGAGAAGCAGATGGGAACCCAGGAGGCCGCTACCGCCGGTGAGAAGGATCATAGATTAGATTTGTTGGAGGTGCAAAGGTAGGGAATCGGCCTTTCTAATTACTAATGGACATGCATCCGGTTTGTCATATATTTTTTTCAAATTGTAATTTCTTTATGTATTTTTGATGGTCAGTTTTTTCAAATCACAGAATAACCATTTTCCCTGTTTTTACCGGGCGTAAAATCAATACATTTTTGGTGCATTGTTTAAAGGAGTGTTTAAATCCCCGACAACCACCGGCGCCCTACCCGAAGGAAAACAGTTCAATGTGGTTGTCCCCTAATAATAGAAGAGTTAAACTTAGTTGATACTGCCATGGAGGAAAATACCAAGCTTAGCACACGTGAAAAAGCGATCATTATGATGGTTGCCGAAGCGAAATCAAGAAAGACAATTGCCAGTGAACTGAAGATTTCAATCCACACTGTAGATACTCACATTCGCCATATCCACCTCAAAACCAACACCCATTCTCTTCCCGAACTGGTAATATGGGCCATGAACGGCCGCAAGTAAGAAACCAACTACTTATTTGTGATTACTCACTTTTGCCTACTTATATTTGGCGATTGACTTGACATGATATATTCATAATCTTTGCGCCCAATGTGTTAGCCGGTAATTTTTTTCGACCTTAACATTAAGATTACAACAAATCACTATTTGAGGAGTCCGGGAAAATAACCCAAAGAAAATAAGCAGTAACTACAATTTTTTCTAATGATTAATCTGGCTCTTGATTTCATTACAAACCACATTGAAAAATATTTGCAGCAACAGCAGGCTCTTGGCAATCTGATCCTGCCCGGCGTTAAACCTCCGATTATCCTGGGAAATATTTCCCAGGTTGGAACAAGCACTGATACAATGCTACAGAATATGATTCTTGTTTCGCTTGTAAAAATCGAGGAAGACCGGATTTCACGCTCCCCTGTAAATTATGTTCGCGTTGATCAACAAGTGGTTTACAGAAATCCGCCAATCTACCTGAATCTTGATGTTCTGTTTACGGCAAACTTTGAAAACTATAGAACTTCCTTATTACTATTATCTACTGTCATTCGGTTTTTTCAGTTTCAAAATGTTTTTACCCCCCAAAACTCCCCGGATTTGCCCCCGGGAATCGAAGAATTAATATTTGATATGAAAACGTTATCGCTTCAGGATTTGAACAATTTATGGGGCATATTGGGGTCAAAATACATACCATCTGTTTTATACAAAATGCGATTGATCCAGATCTTCGACGCCTATACCATAGGCGCTGCCGAAGTGATTAAGGAAATCCAGATCAACGACGAACCACAGAACCTGGCATGATTGATATTAAATATAATTTTTTATTTTCCGTGGAGCTATTGCATCAATACTTCCGGAATCAATCGTGTGCTGATTTTACAATGATCCCTTCCGATATGACCCGGCGTACCCTGGCTGGTCATAAAATGATTGCCAAACAATTTGGCAACCGGCTTTGTACAGGAGTTGAACTTGACAAATCCGGAAACTTACCTGTTGTTCCGGAGGAGGGATTAAACTTCACCTTTTTCCTTGAATTAAATAATCCTCTCTTTTTGAATTATACCAATCTGCCTGTTAATCGAACCAATGGGATGCTGTACTATTATTCCAACAGGAATAACAATACCTTTGGAGGGAGAGACCTGACAGAAAATCTTAATTCTTATAACAGCGCTTTTACTTATAAGCCTGGCAGCATCGCTGTCGCCCCGTCAGGCGACGTTTACCAAGCATGGAGAACATGCAAAGCGGTGGATCCCCTTGCAGATTCCTCCTCGGATTATTGGATCAAAGTGGGGAATTCTCCTTACGTTTCTGAAAACGATGCAGTCAGGTGGTTGCCATCAATCTTTCAGTATACATTTTCCTCGCCACAATCTTCTGTCACTATCCTTGTGAAAGGTTATAAGTCGGGCACGCGGAAGTTCACCGAAATCGTATTGTCGAAAACGATCATCTTCCCTTCGCCGGCCAATTCATTTAATCTTGATTTTACTGCACTTTCTCCGGGAAAATATATTTTAAAAATTGGCGACGGGAACGAGGTTCCCTTTTACCTGAATGACGAGCTTTACGGTAAGAATGTGTTTGGGGTAGTTGATCTTTATTGCGAAAGTTCACTCCCAACGGAATATAAGATGCTCAACCTCAGCAATCACCTGCTTTCGCCTGTTTACAGGATCCGTTTTCTCAATCGGGCCTTGTTGTGGAAATATATTCTGCAATATAATTCAGGAGGCACATTGGAGGACACTGACAAGGTTTATGAATATGTTACCGATCCTTTCGAAACTCCAACGACCCTTGTCTCAAAAATCCCTATTCCGTTATCAGAAGTTCCCATTAAAACCTTAACCTTAAAGATTGACGGTAACGATTATAAAGCAATTCCCAATGCGTCTCCTGATCATCTTTCAATATATAAATTTCATCCAAAGCAACCTGATGAAGAATCTTTAACATGTTTCGAAATCAATCTTAATTATTAATTAACAAATAAAAGAACCAGCCATGTCACAAATTAACGAAACCACCATCAAAACCCCGGGGGTTTATGTGAATGAAATTCCTTCATTCCCGCCGTCCATTGCGCAGGTGGCCACTGCTGTCCCTGCATTTATCGGGTACACCCAGGATGATACCAAACTTCAGCCGGGCGACCTTCACATGCTCCCGACAAGGATCACCTCCTTATTAGAATACCTTCAATATTTCGGCAATGGACCCGATCCGGGGATCACCGAAGTGGATATTGATGGTAGCAATGTAGTATTATCTGTAAAGAGAAGCGCTACTTATTACCTTTATGACAGCATAAGAATGTTTTTTCTTAATGGAGGAAACATCGCCTATATTGTATCAATCGGTAAGTTCCAGACCGTTCCGGCATTTGATAAAGACGATTTTGAGAAGGGCTTGAATGCCTTAAAGAAATTTGATGAACCCACCCTTATTTTATTTCCTGATGCGGTGCAACTTGGAAGTAATTTGTATGATGTACAGTCTTATGCATTACAACAATGCAGTAATCTGCAGGACAGGTTTTGTATCTTTGATTTACTTGAATCACCCGACTGGAGCACTGGAAAAGACAATTTCAGAAACAATATCGGTGTTATTAACCTCAATTACGGGGCAGCTTATTCACCTTATCTGAAAACCAATCTTGGCCTTGCAATCAAGTATAAAAACCTTGCAAATAAGATCTTTCAGGCCGGAGTGCCTATTGATCTTAAGAACTTTACTACCTCCCCGGATGCAAAAAATACGGTGGAAAGTCTGAATCGTCTCATGCTGGATTCAACATCCGTTAAAAGTACCGTGGATGCTCTTCTTACCGGTACAAGCCAAAGCCTCAACGAACAATGGTTATTCCTCGTAAATGACTACCAACTATCCTTTAATTCAACCGGACCCACCGACAATGAAAGTAAGTTTCAGGCACTGTTAAGTTTTATTTATACCGTTGCCAACGTAATTGATAACTGGGCAGTCGGATTACAGGGAGATTACAGCGGTTTGGGATTGAAAAAAGATGTCGGGAATCTTATTACAAATTCCCTTGTTAACACGATGACCAAATTGCTGGCTTATGACCAGGGAGCGGAATCCAAACTGGGTACCGGCACCGATTATTTCGGTGGAAGGGATTTCACCGTATTTACAGCCACACAATGGGGCACTATTTTCGGAGCAACATTACCTGTCGCCGACACCACAATTTATGGAACAGGTACGGAACCTACACTCCGCCAGAGAAGCCTGCCTACCTTTACTAATTTATTTAACCAGTTAAATGTAGGGGTGACACAGATCCTGAATTTGGCTTCAACCTATGAAACCAATTATGAACAAAGTCTTCTTAAATCGCATCCTGTTTATAAACAAATCGTGAGCGTTGTGCAGAACACCCAGACATCATTGCCGCCAAGCGGAGCAATTGCAGGGGTGTATTCGTCGGTTGACGGATCCAGGGGAGTATGGAAGGCTCCGGCTAATTTCAGCCTGAATGGAGTAAACGGGCTGACTTTTACAATTGATGATCTGACGCAGGATGATCTGAATATTGATGCGATGGCAGGCAAATCCATCAATGCCATCCGGGCATTTACAGGAAAAGGCATTCTGGTTTGGGGAGCCCGCACGTTAGATGGCAACAGCAATGATTTCAAGTATATTTCTGTCCGCCGCTTCTATATTATGGTTGAAGAATCGGTAAAAAAAGCAGCGGGACAGTTTGTGTTTGAGCCAAATGACGGGAACATCTGGGTCAGGGTTCGTGCCATGATCGAAAACTATCTCACCAACCTGTGGAGGCAGGGGGCTCTTGCAGGATCAAAACCGGAACAGGCATTTTATGTGAAGGTTGGGCTCGGCCAAACCATGACATTCGATGATATTCTCAACGGTCGTATGATCGTTGAAATTGGAATGGCACCTGTTCGCCCGGCTGAATTCATCATCCTGCGCTTCTCACAAATACAGCAGCAGGCATAATCTTCATATTGTTCAATCGAAAAAAAACTTCAATAATAAAACAGAAACGTTATGGCAAATTACCCACTTCCGAAGTTTCATTTCCAGGTAGACTGGGGGGGAACAAAAATAGGTTTTACGGATGTCAGCGGTCTCGATATTACCAATGATGTAATTGAATACCGTGATGGCGCAAGTCCCGAATATCATAAGATAAAAATGCCGGGACAACGTAAATTCAGCAACATCACCTTAAAGAGGGGTATATTCAAATCCGACAATGACTTCTACAACTGGTTCAACACGATCAATATGAATACGGTTGAACGTCGTGACATTACCATCAGCCTTCTCAATGAATCGCTTGCTCCGGTTGTCGTATGGAAAGTCAAAAATGCCTGGCCAACGAAGATCACTTCAACAGACCTGAAGGCAGACGGGAACGAGGTGGCTATCGAACAATTGGAATTGGCTCATGAGGGTGTGACAATACAGAACGAGTAAAACATGATGGATTATCCTTTTACCGGCTTCCACTTTCTGGTGGTGTTCGAAATATTTCCACAGGTACCGAATGATTTCCGTTTTCAGGAAGTCACCGGTTTGAATGTGGAGGTGAATATGGACACTTACAATGAAGGTGGGGAAAATCGTTTTGTTCACAGCTTGCCGGGTCGGACAAAGTATGCCGATCTTGTGCTGAAGCGCGGGATGACGCTTGTTTCCGGAATTACGGCCTGGTGCCTGGATGCCATAGAAAATTTCAACTACCAGCCAACAAACCTGTTGATATCCTTATTGAATGAAGATCATCTGCCCGTATCTTCATGGTATGTTGTTAATGCAATACCCGTCAGGTACGATATCACAGGACTGAATGCCGAACAAAACCAGATCATGATCGAATCGCTGACCCTGCGTTATGAGTATTATAAAACGCTGAATTTATCAGCAGCGTTCAATGCCGCCGCAGGGGCAGTCGCTGGTCTTGTTGGCGGAGATTTCGACGCCAGTGTGAGTATTTCTGTACCTTAGTCGAATCTGTTTCTAAAACTGAAATCATGCCAGTTGAAATTCGTGAATTGCAAATAACGACTGTTGTTCAGGAACAAGGCAACCAACCATCACAGCCTACTCATGCTTCTACCCCTTCAATTAACAAGGATGAGATCATTGCGGAATGTGTGGAACAAGTCATGGAGATTCTAAAACAGAAAAATGAACGCTGATGAGCCTTGGAGAACTTCAAAAAATGAAACTGGTCGCATACGACGATGCGAAATTCAGTGCACCCTCAAATCTTGAATATGAGGTACTTATTAATCCTGAATCATATTCTCTAACATATAGTAATATTGTAAATGATCAAAGTGCCCAGGGATCAAGTGAGAGTGTTTCCTCATCAAATAAACGTGCCCCGCAATCCATTGCATTCAAATTTCTTTTTGATGGGACAGGAGTCCTGAAAAGAGGAAGCGGTGGGCTCCTGTCAGGAATTGCAATTCCGGGATTGCCTTCCGACAAACCTGATGTTCTGCAGGATTACGAAAATTTCCGGCAAGTGGTTTATGTATACGACAGCGGCACCCACAAGCCGAGATTTGTCCAGATTCAGTGGGGACCTTTGCTTTATAATTGCCAGCTAACGAACATGACTATCAGTTTCAAGCTGTTCAAGCCCGATGGTACCCCTGTCAGGGCAGAAGCTGATTGTACATTCCAGGCTGTGATTGATGAAGAAAAGCTCGCAACGGTTGAGAACAAGAATTCTCCTGATCTTACACACCTGCGAACTGTAAAGGAGGGAGATACTTTGCCACTCCTTTGCTACCGTGAATATGGCAACAGCAAGTACTATTACCAGGTAGCCCGGGTAAATGGGCTGACTGATTTCAAGCAACTTATACCGGGAATGAAACTGATCTTTCCGCCCTTTGCAAAATAACAGACAATGCCACTGAGTCAAACACTTCCGGGTACACAAAATACTGACCTTGTCACTTTTACCATCAAGGTAAACGGCCAACCTGTTACTGCACAGTACCAGATTGTTTCAATCACAATAATCAAAGAAATTAACCGGATCCCTGTTGCCAGAATTGTGATTTATGACGGGGATGCATCCACACAGGACTTTTCCATCAGCAATGAACAGACTTTTATTCCCGGCACTGAGATTGAGATCACTGCGGGCTATCATTCAGATGAGTCAACACTGTTCACGGGGATTATTTTAAAGCACAGCTTGAAAATAAGGAATACAACTTCGCCAACACTTATCCTTGACTGTCGTGATAAAGCCGTGAAGATGACAGTTGCAAGAATGAACAAATATTTCTATGATAAAAAAGACAGTGAAGCGGCGGAGGAAATAATCAGTTCATTTGGGTTGGATCATGATATTGAAGACACCACGGTTCAGCTTCAGTCAATTGTTCAATATGATTGCACTGACTGGGATTTTATTCTCAGCCGGATGGAAGCAAATGGAAAAGTGTGCCTTGTCAAGGATGGTAAATTCACAGCGAAGAAACCTGATTTCACTTCCACTCCTGTTCTTGATGCGGTGTTTGGTGCAACGATCCTGGAGTTTGACGCCGATCTTGATGCACGCAATCAATATCAGGGACTTGCCGCAAAGACCTGGGATTATTCGAGCCAGCAAGTCACAACCGTTAATGCACAAGAACCCGGGTTCGAGGAAAACGGTAATATTTCATCGTCAGATCTTGGGAACACACTGAACGTGGCAGAGTATGACTTGTATCCTGTTGAAAAGCTGACTGAATCCGAACTACAGAACCTGGCCGATGCCCGTTTGCAGAAAGCCCGGTTATCCCGTTGTCGCGGACGCGTTCGTTTTCGCGGATATTCGCCAATTGAACCGGGCGATCTGATTCAAATCGGAGGTGTCGGAGATCGTTTTAACGGCAAAGTTTATGTTTCCGGGGTACATCATGAAATAGCCAATGGAAACTGGACTACCGTTGTTCAGTTCGGGCTTTCAAATGAAGCATTTATGCACCAGCCTGAAGTGCATGGCGCGCCGGCGTCAGATATGCTGCCGTCAATCAATGGGCTTCAAATTGGGATTGTGACTCAATTGGAAAATGATCCGGATAGCGAGCACCGTATTCGGGTGCGCCTCCCGATCATCAGTTCCAGCGAAGATGGTATATGGATGCGGGTGGCTTGTCTTGATGCCGGAAACAACCGCGGAACATTCTTTCGCCCTGAAATCAGTGATGAGGTTGTGGTTGGATTTTTTAATGCCGATCCGAGGCATCCTGTTGTGCTCGGGATGTTGAATAGCAGTGCAAAACCTGCTCCATTAGAGGCTTCCGACCAAAATGATGAAAAAGGATTCGTATCCCGCAGCGGGATGAAAATGATTTTTAATGACTCGGATAAGTCTTTAAAAATTGAAACCCCCGCCGGAAAAAAAATTACCATCAGCGAATCTGACGGGGTGATGAAATTCGAAGATGAGAATGGAAATAAAATTACCATGGAGGCCTCGGCGGTAAGCCTCGAGAGTGCAGCTAATATGAGCATAAAAGCAGGCGGAAACCTCACCATTCAGGCAACTAACATTTCACTGAGCCCTTCTTCAAGTTTCTCCCTGAGTGCTGGAGGCGCCTCCTTGAATGCAGGAAATGGAAGCGCATCTCTTTCAGCCCCCTCGGTTAGTGTGGAAGGATCGGGAACGACTACCATCAAGGGAGGAGTTGTAAATATAAATTAAATGCTTTGATTATGCCTTTTGCAGCGCGAGTTTCTGATATGCATGTCTGCCCGATGTTTAACGGACCAGTTCCGCATGTCGGTGGACCTGTGTTACCACCGGGTTGTGCCACAGTTCTGATTGGTGGCTTACCCGCCGCATGTGTGGGAGACCAGTGTGTTTGTGCAGGACCTCCTGACAATATAATCATGGGGTCAGCAACTGTGAATATAGGTGGAAAACCTGCTGCACGAATGGGGGATTCAACGGCCCACGGCGGGTCAATTATTTTAGGTTGTGCCACGGTCAATATTGGAGGATGATATGCCAGATTCATTTTTAGGAACGGGATGGAGCTTCCCTCCTGCATTCGACAAGATATCGGGCGCGGTCGAAATGACCAGCGATGAGTTGGACATTCAACGCAGCCTGCAGATCCTGCTCTCTACCCGGAAAGGTGAACGGGTGATGCAACCGGATTACGGATGCAACCTGGATGAGATGGTGTTTGAACCGATGAACACGACATTTAAGACTTATATCCGCGAAATGATCCGGACAGCCATCCTTTTTTATGAAGCCCGGATTGACCTGAATACCGTTAAAATTGATGACAGTCGTGAATCGGATGGGATCATTCTCATTATTCTTGATTACACGATAAGGGTTACCAATTCACGGTTCAATTTTGTATATCCGTTTTATAAAAATGAAGGAACAGAAATCAAATAATGGACGCTCCCTGGTTAGATAAGACCCTTCTGGAATTCAACGGTACGAGCCAGACACGACGGGTGCTCGAAGCGCTCGCTGCATCTTATGCGAAGGTTGACAGCCGCACTGATGCAGATCTTATTCTTTTCGCAAAAAAGTACGGTTCATATCTGAACTTCTATGATCTGACTAATACCATTGCAGGTGACTGGACAGATCTGATGGGAAAGGAGGTGGCCGTAACAATTGCTGCACTGGCTGATTGGCATACCAAAGATTACATTGCATATATAAAAGATCTTAATTACAGGATTCTTTCTGCCGGTTCTGCCACGCCACAGGAAGAGGTTCAACAAAATCTGAAGTTTATTTTCGATTTCATCTTTTCTTTGGCAACAGGTTTAAATGCAATAATTCTGGTATTACCTGATGACAGCAGTTTCAAAGAGTATCTGAAAGTTGCCATTGCATCCCGGCTTGCCCGACCCCTGAATATACTCCTGCAGTATTACAAGGGATCCGGAATGTTTTTTCCTATGGATCCGCCGGCGATTGACCTGATTGATTCCTCAGTTACGGCCATTGACCCATTGGCGCCATTCAAAGATATGTTAACCTGCCAGAATTTTGTTTTAGACCCTAAAAAGGATCTGATCTGGGCTTCCGATGTCATTGCGTCGTCAATCACCCTCGATGGGAGTGTCGTTAAAAAAACAAGGCAACTCGTCACCCATAATCTGTTTACCGGTCCGTTAAATAGCTTTATTGACGCAGTCACAAACATTGTCGAACGTACTCCTGCCTTTCTGCAGGAAGTGCTGGAAACCTATCCATCGCACAATCCACATTATGCCTTATACCTCAGCTTCCTGCGGCTATTCCGTTTCGCACAGAATCACCTGAATGAATTCACGCAGAAACACCTGGATTTTTATTATAAAGATGGGGTCTTGCATTTAGAGAACAAACCAGCAATTCCTGATTTTGTCCACCTGGTTTTCGAACTTCAAAAGAACGCCACGGAACATCTGCTCACCAGAGGCACTGCATTTAAAGCAGGAAAAGACCTTGCAAATAATGATCTCTTTTACGCACTCAACGATGACATACTGGTAAAACAAGCAGCAATTATAAGTCTGAAATCGCTTTTTCTTATAAAAGAAACAAACTCCAATCAAAAACTTTATGCATCTCCTGTTTCTAATAGCCAGGATGGTTTTGGAAGAAAATTAATCCGGGCGGATAAATCCTGGGTTGCATTTGGCGAAACGGAACCTCTGAATCAGGGAGAGTTAGGATTTTTAATTGCTTCAAATGTTTTATACCTGAATGAAGGCACAAGACAAATCAAATTGACATTTTACTGCAAATCTTCATCAATAAATGCACGAAAAGTCGTTGACCTGACGAATACATTTTCATTCCAATTTTCTGGTAAGAAAAGGTGGTTTGAACCTGATGCTTTTCTTGAAAAGAAGGAAATAACGTTTAAATTTGACCGGGAGAAGAACACTCATCTCTTAACCTTTGATCTCATCATTAACGGCTCGGCACCTCCGATCATTCCATATTCTCAAAAAACACACGGGGGCCACTATCCTGAAGGACTGCCCATGGTTAAGTTGATTCTCAACAATTTCACCGACAACCGGTATTTATTTCTTAAATCATTGTTAATTGAAGAAATATTGGTTACTGTTTCGGTGCAGCACTTAAAGAACATTGCATTGCAGAATGACAATGGAACTATTGATGCTGCCAAACCCTTTAAACTTTTTGGTGAATTTCCCGCTGACGGCTCATACTTCATAATTGGAAGCAAGGAAATCTTCCAGAAAAAAGTCACCGATCTGAAGATAAACATTGACTGGCAGGTTCCCCCAACCCTCAATATTGAAGAGTTTGTGCTCAGTAAAGGTATATGGGATAATGTAACATTAGCAAATCCGAAACTACCTTCAAAGACCATCGGATTCAACGACAAAACGGATATGGTCTCCCATTACCTTCAAAAACCCTTGTCAAGCGCTGATTTCAGCCAAAATGAACTGTACCATATCTCCTCGGTAGATGGTTATATCAAAATCCAGGTGACAGGACCCGATACCTACAGTTTGAAAACCTATCTGAATGATGTTCAGGATGCTGTTGCAGAAACGAAAACTTCGATCACCACAACAGGTACGACTACAACGTATCAAATACAAACTCCTGAAAAAGTGGTTCTGCCCCCCGCTCCGGTGGCTTCATCCCTGGATGTTTCTTATACTGCAACCGAAAAGATAGTGTTTCCGGAAATCAAACGAGGGAATAATAAATATTTCACGAGCGATTCCCGTTCTGATTTCTTTTACCACATTGAACCTTTCGGATTCAGAGCGATGAGTCCGTCCCTCACGCAAGATCAGATAAGTCTTCTACCTGTATTTAACCTCGATGACGGGAATCCCTCCGGTAATATCAAAGCCGGCCATGACGGAGGAGAACTCTGGATTGGTCTGGCCCAGGCTGCACCGGGAGATACCTTTACCCTCCTCTTCCAGGTAGCTGATGGAACGGCTAATCCATTGAAAGAAATAACCCAGGTGGTTTGGTATTATTTATCGGAAAATAGCTGGATAAAATTTGGTTCTGCCGATGTTACCGATGAAACCAACAGCCTTACCAAATCCGGGCTTGTCGTATTGCAAACACCATACAGGGCAAGCATTAACAACACCCGCGCTGATAGCGGTTTATTATGGATCAAAGCGGTTGTGCAACATGACCCCGACGCCGTGTGTAATCTCATTACTGTTCGGGCAAATGCTGCAAAAGCCAAATTCATTGACAATAAGGAAAAGAGAATTGAACTGACACAGCTATTATTGCCAAATACCATCAGCAAACCGGTAATTGCAGATGGCGCCATCAAAAAGATCGAACAACCTTATCCTTCCTCTGATGGACGTTACCGGGAGACCGACGCGCATTTTTACCTGCGTGTCAGCGAACGGCTGAGGCATAAAAGCAGGGCTTGGACCCTTTGGGATTATGAACGTCTCGTCCTGCAACAATTTCCATCCATCCATTTGGTGAAATGTATTAACCATACAGGCTTTTCCCTAAATTACTCGAAAACACCCCCTGAAAGGAGATATAGTGAAGTCCTGCCCGGTCATTTAATGGTGGTGACAATACCAGACCTGTCAGGATTAGCCACTTCAAATCCACTTCTGCCATACACCAGCCTGGGTGTTCTTGCCGATATCAGGAAATATTTACAAAACCTCATATCACCATTTATAAAATTGGAAGTGAGCAATCCACAATTCGAACAGGTCCAATTCGTTTTCGATGTAAAATATAGAACTACAACTAATTATAATCAAACATTAAACGACGAGATAGAGAAATTCCTTACCCCATGGGCATTCGGTCCAGGATGTGAAATTGAGTTTGGCGGAACCGTTGAAAAATCAGTTGTACTGAAGTTTATTGAAATGCGGCCCTATGTGGATTATGTGAACTGCCTGAAGATGTACCAGTACATTCCATTGGATAACGGTACCTTTCAAAAGAGTATTGACCTGGAAACTGCTATAGCCAGTACAGCACGTTCCATTCTTGTCTCTTATTACGATACGGACAGTAAAACCAAACATATTATAAATGCAGAGAACAGTAATTGCAAATGCAATGAATAATACCAGTAAGACAATACAAAAAAATCCATTGCTTAAGCCTGATGAAGACTTCAGTTTTCTGCGTGCAGAAGGCCTTAAATACATTGAAGAACTTGGCAGTGAGCTATGGACAGACTACAACCTGCATGATCCCGGTATAACGATCCTTGAAGCTCTTTGTTTTGCCATTACGGAGCTTGGTTATCGTTCATCATTGCCGATGAATGAACTGCTAAGTGACGAAGAGGGTAAAATTCCGGAGACACAACCGTTATATACTGCGAAAACCATTCTTACACAGGCTCCCCTGACCATTCCCGATTACCGGAAACTGCTTTTGGATATTGTTGGGATACACAATGCATGGCTTGTTTATGATGATACTTACCAGGTCAAGGGGAAGACCGTTCCGGCAGGTGAAGTTCCAATATATGCAAATCATGCTGAGAGTAAGTTGACGATCGGTGAAATAACCCCATGTCCTGTCTATCTTTCAGGATTATACAAGGTCCTGCTCGACCTGGAAAATGATATTCAACTTGGAGATCTTAACAACGGAAAAATTGAACTCCTGAATCCCCCAACTTCCGGATTACAAGCCGGATTGTTCAGCCTTACCATTGAGTTTCCTTCCTGGAAAGAACAGTCAGGGGATTTCATTACCCTTGAACCTGCCAATGTGCAAACTCCTTATGCTGTTACCGTGCAGGACACTACGAACGGCCTTGTCCTGACATTCCCGTTTAAAGCCGGGGGAAAGGACTATACAGTTCAAGGCGCTCTCACGCTGGATCTTCCTCCGGGAGACATCAAACCGATACCGGCCGATATTGAGCAGATGTTTATCGAAAAGGTAAATCCGGAGTTTAAGAAAACAGTAATCAGCCAATACCTGTTAAAGATTCAGAAGGCTGATGAGATTGTAAAAAAAGCTGTCAGAACCCTTCATGCAAACCGGAACTTATGCGAAGACTTCGTGAATGTCACCACGATAGAAAACGAAGAGATCGCTTTTTGTGTAGATATTAGCTTAGCGCCCGGAACTGACAAGGAACAGGTTCAGGCACAGGTATTCCTGATCATTGAAGAGTATCTGAACCCAGGCGTCAGATTCTATCTGTTAAAGGAATTGATTGACAGGGGTTATCCCACGGATGAGATTTTCGAAGGACCAAGGTTGGAGCACGGTTTTATTGACGCTACTGAATTGAAGAGCACACAACTTAGGGAAAAGATCCATGCTTCTGACCTTATTAGTCTCTTTATGGACCTCGATGGGGTGCAGGCCGTCAACAATTTTAAAATGACAAAATTCGATTTGTCAGGGAACCCTGTTGCCGGACAAACGGGGCTTTCCTGGTGCATGGAGGTGACTAATTTGCATAAACCTGTTTTATCCGAAACAAAGTCCAAAATCGTCTTTTACAAAAATAATTTCCCATACCTCGCACAACTTAAGGAAGTACGCGACACACTTCGCTATCTTAAATCGCTGAAAATACGTGATAAATTAATGGGTCATGCTGACGATTTGCCTATCCCGTCAGGAAAATATTTCCCACTGGAAAAATACACTTCCATACAGGAACTTTTCCCTGTCACCTATGGCATTGGGAAAGCAGGATTACCCGGTAGCGCTACGGATGAAAGGAAGGCTCAGTCTAAACAGTTGAAAGCCTATCTGCTCTTTTACGACCAGTTGCTCACTGATTTCTTTTGTCAGGTGAAAAATGCCAAAAGTTTATTTTCCCTGGAAAACATTGTACAAAGCTATTATGCTCAGTTTATAGGAAATCTTAAGGATGGGGAATCGGTTTATCAGCATGATTCGGGAAATACAAATTTGCTGAAGAGTCTGCTTGCAGAAAAAGATAAGCCGCCAATTTTCACACTGCCGCTTCAACCTGTGGAACCTGCGCCAGTTGACCCGAAGTGGCAGCAACTATATGAACCGTTTGATACTTTCCTCGAACGCCGGAACCGTTTCCTCGACCACCTGATGGCACGTTTTGCGGAGTCATTCAATAATTATGTGTTTCTCATGTATACTCTTGATTTTGAGAAACAAGCCGAAACCAAAATAGACCCGGCACAGCTTGTTAAAAATAAACTACAATTCCTGCTCGATTATCCAACATTAGGTTATGAGCGGGTTAAGGCATTCAATTATTTGCCTCAAAAGCAAGATACTTTATCTGGTAATTGGGTCATTGACGATTCGAAAATTTGGGAAACAGACAACGTTTCAGGCTTGGAAAAGCGACTATGCAGACTTGGTGGTATTGATAATTTCAACCGCAGAGATCTTTACTCAGAGGAGGCAGTAGCTCCCATTTTCAACGAGAGCAATAAAGAAGATGAAAACGAAGGACTTCATCTCATTGAGCATATTCTTTTACGGCCAAGAGCGCCCGGAGTTGCACTTGCCCCTGTGTGTCTCAATAAAAACAATGATTCATGCGGAGAAGAGGATCCCTATTCATTCCGGATTTCGGTAGTATTGCCTTATTGGCCCCTTCATTTGCGCAGCATGGAGTTTAGAAAATATTTCGAAGATATCATACGCCGTGAAACTCCTTCGCATACCATGGTAAAAATTTGTTGGGTGAACCAGCAGGATATGCATATTTTTGATATCTGTTACCTTGATTGGCTTCGTGCTCTTGCGGCTTATGAATTTGACCCTTCCCCCGGAAACTTGATCACTTTCAATACAACTAATGATAATCTCCTTAGCATTTTATTTGACTTACATAGCAGGTATCCGGTTGCTACCTTGTACGATTGCATGGAAAGCACACAAAAGAACCCGGTTATGCTGGGCAAAACTGAGTTAGGATCCTTTAATAATTAAGGTTTATGGCAAATTCTAAATTAATCTCCGACGAATACATCGTATTCGAATTGGACCAGGTGCTCACCAAATATCATCTCAACCAACTCTTCAATTATCTGGATAAGCAGGAAAGGTTGACCCGAAATAAATTGTTCGGGATGGGTGTTGCCTGCGGTTTGAATATTACCTGCAGCGAAAGCAGTATTTCAATTTCGAAAGGATGTGGCATTACATCGCAAGGTTATCTCATTCTCAATAATCCTCCGGGACAGGATCAGACCGAATACAAATATCTTACAGAATACAAGAGCGTCGCTCTTCCGGCTGACCTTCCTTTTAACTACAGCCCCGAATATTTCTACAAGAATTTCCCGTTCAACCATCCCATTTATGAACTTCTCACTGATCAGCAAAAGTATGACCTTAATGACCCTTCCCGGATAGTATCTGACATCAGTGCACCCGGCATTTTATTGTCAGATTATCTGGTGGTGCTCTTCCTTGAGGCCTATGAAAAGGACTTGAAGAACTGCACTACGTTCGATTGTGATAACAAGGGACAGAAGATGATATTTACGTTGCGTTCACTACTCGTTCATAAACACGACTTACCTCCTGTTTCCTTAATCCAATCGCATGCCAAAGCCCAGGAAATTCACCTGGGTCGGTACAATGTACCCTTTAAAACCCTCAATAATACTGACGATGTATTGAATGCTTTTACCGGCGTCGCCAATGATTTTACCCTGCAACGTATAGACAGCGTTTATAAGTTTTGCTATGATAACTATAAATCTATTCTGAATGAACCTGATTCTCCGTTCACTGACTTGTTCGCTACCCTCAGGAATAAACGGAATAAGATCCTCGACAGTAACCCTGTTGCTATTGAATATTTTTATGATTTTATCAACGATCTCTATAATACCTATCTCGATTTCAGGTATCAGGCTTCTAAAATTGTTTCAACCTGTTGTGGCGATGAAGATTTGTTCCCATTGCACCTCACCTTGGGAGAAGCTACCGGGAATACGGACCAAATCGCGTCCGACCCTTACCGTCAGTACTTTATTTATGCCTCATTTCTGGATCACCAAAAACAGGAGCAAGGTGAATTGCGGCTGATTTTTCAACGTATGAAGGCGATGATCTCATCCTTCGATGTACCATCCGGGAATATTCCAACACGCATTACCCCCAGTCGCTATGAAAGCGTTCCCTTATCCGACAGGGCCATACCCTATTATTACAGGATTAATAAAAACGACAACGATATATATCACTTCTGGAATTATAGCAAGACCGCCAAAGGCAATGCCGCATTCAACCTGAGCTATAACGCCGAGTTGTATAATACAGACGATGCCATCAGGAATCCTCTGTATTATGACATTGAAAAACACAATTTTTTCAGGATCGAGGGTCACATCGGGAAGAATCATGCCGACGTTTTAAAAGACCTTTTAGATCAGCGTCAAACCTATAACCTCCCCTTCGATCTTGTTGCTGTTTCTGCCGATTTATTGAACGCCAATATCACCAAATTGCCCGAGTGTAATATCCTTGATCTGGAAACTGATTACAAAATGGTAATTACTGACTTCATCTGCAGGGTACAGTTGCCATTTTGTTACCTGACGAAAATTCCAATGGTAAATTTCGATCAGGAAACTTTGACAAAAACCTTTACAGAAGTTTCAACGAGGAGTTTGTCGCCATTTAAAAGAGATGCTGGTGCAAAGGCCTTCAAAACCCCGGAATTCAGGCTCAAAAAACACATTCAAGGCGGTTTTATGAAAAAATACTGTCCGCCAACAAAGGAAACGATAGGACAGTATTACCTTGATCATCCCGATATTAAGGATCTGATTGGTTCTATTGAACCATCTGACATGAAAAAGATGGATAATACGACACAATTTTTTCTCCGGTTTTACGAAGCCATCTTTTATTTTATTGATGCTGTTGAAGATTTGATGGCCTACTTGATGAACTCGTCGGTTGCCGTACTTGATATGACTGTCTTTTCAACCAAATACCAGGCATACATCTCCAAGGTCAACAGCCTCGGGCTGATGATCCTGATCTGGCTGGACCTGGTGGCAAAGCAAAATAAAGCAACCACCGAAGAAGCTGATCTGCTCGGAGATTTGGGACTTGATGCCTTGTCAATGGAGTTCAACTCCCTGTTATACTCATGTACTGATGATCGCTTGCAAACTCTTAAAACTGAATACCTCCAAAGGCTCTCAGAGTATGAAGACCTGAGAAGATTTTTAACCTATTACAAGAAACATCCTGGTCTGGAACATAAGGGCGGTGTACCCAAAGGAGGTACCTTCGTCATTGTGTATCAAACCAAAGATAATTCCAGCCTGAAAATTGACGTAGCTGCTGAATCCAAAACCGCAATAATTGCTGAATCCGCGACGATATTAAATTCTGTTTCTGCAATGACAGAAACCGTCCGAAAAATAGGAGTATCAGATCTGGAGATGATCAGGACTTTTATTGATGAGTGCAGTGGAGCTACTCAAGCCAACAAACGTAAGGTAATCGGAATTATTGATACCATTAATCCAGCGCGAATTGTCAGGAAATACCGTATTCCGGATGGAGCAGTCATTGCTGATTTTTATCTGCCTTATCTATGCTGCTCCGAATGCCCACCGGTGGCTTTTATCTATGATAATCCACCAACACCCGATGTAAACCCAACCATCGAAGTGGAGCCTTCAAAATCCACATCAAATCCGAAGGATTTTTGCCCGGAAGATGCAAATTCATACAAGATTATTGGAACACCTGAGCACGGAACTTTTTCCGGCGATGGGGTTTCTACAGATTCTTTCGCACCGTTAGGACTGAAGGCAGGTCCTCACGTGCTCAAATATACCGTATTAGGTCATGAAGCGTCAGTAACAGTCACCATCGAGGCTGCAGCAGTGGCTGACTATAATTATGACCAACAGATCAAGGAATTCAATCACAACGAACTGGAAAAGAATCTTTCTGTAAATTTCACTATGACTTCCCAAAATGCGAAGGTCTTTAAATGGGATTTCGGCGATGGGACAAGCTCCATGGATACAGGCACATCCATAATTCATTCATATCAACAGGAATTCATCATTAGGTATAAAGGGAATTTTAAGGTCAGTTTAACCGCCGGGAATGGGATCTGCAGGGATTCAAAAAAACAAGAGGAAATACTGATTTGGCTGGACGTGTATGTGGAGAATAAGAGCAATGATATCTTTTGCGGTAATGACAAGAATAAATATCGTATAAAAACCAATGTTCCGGGAGGAATTCTTAAACTCGACGAGATGAAACCGGAGGGATTTCTGTCAAAGTTTGAAAGTCAAATATCAGTTGGCAGCAGCCTTACTCCTTCAGAACTTAAACCAGGAAAGCATCAATTGAAATATTCCTTTAAAGGACTCTCAGCTGTTTATGATTTTCTTGTGGAATCGGCTCCTGAATTAACATTCCACAATGAAGTAGTCCATTCCACCGAAGAGGAAATGCCGGTTGAATTCACAAATGACGCCATGGTGCCTAAGATTATCTATTTATGGGATTTTGGCGATAGCAACAATCTTAAAACTGATCAGCAAACCGTAACCAACAGATATTTGTGGAAAACGATATTTAAAAAACAAGGATTGTTTACCGTTACCTTGAACCCGGATAGCTACCCCTGCCAATCTCTTGTGAAGCAAAAGATACTATTTTTCCCCCTCGCCAAATATGCCTTTTGCAGCTCAGATGGTTCGGTCAGGATCTATGCATCCTCCGAAGGCAAAATAGAAGTTAAACCTGCAAATTGCCAGCAGAGCGTGAAGCAGGCAAAAAATGGCGCCTGGACCTTTAATCCCTCTTCTATTCCGTTCATGGAGAATGAGTTGGCTACAACAGTCCAGATGACATACATCCTGAATGAGCTTATTTCAAATACAATATATGTGAAGATCGTCAAGTCTCCATCCGTTGAATTCGCTTTTGCTACACATGGTAACGAAAAAAATACAACAATCTTTCAGCTTTCTCCAAAAGCAGAAAACAAAGAAGTGAACTACCTGTGGACTATTGACGCCAGTTCAGTTAATAGAGGTGTTAAATTCAAGATTCCGGAATCAGGTAACCAGTCATCCGAAACAAATCCCATAGTGCTCGTTCCTGATGATTTGGTAAAGAAGAAGGTACCGGTGAACATCACCCTTACTGCTACCGCGGGCTTCTGCAATTCGACATCCAGACCCGTTAATATCCTGGCCTGAGTTTATTCAGTGTTAAGCGAAGATCGATGGGAATACATATCATACATAAGCAAAAGGTAAACCTGACGATTTCACGGGCAGCCGACTCTTTTACGATTCAAAACCGCATCAGCCGGATTCTGAAAGATGAACTTCCAAAAGATCTTGAACCGTTGTTTAATAAACTTTCACCAAACGGGAAAAGTCTTCGCATCGAAAAATTAAGTATTGATATTGGTACGATCAGCCGGGAGAACCTGGATTCAGAATTCAGAGACAGGTTAATTGAACAACTTACAAGTAAGTTAGAAATCCTTGCTGCGGGTAACAAGGATACATTAATTACCGAAGTCTCAGAAGAGCAATCATTGGTTGATACATTGCTTTATTTCCTTGAGCATGGCTATTTGCCCTGGTACAGTAGGGTAAAGGATTTTCATATCTGGGAGAAGGGGATGCTTCACTCTTTTTCCGCCGGGGAATGGAAGAAAATCATTCAGGCGCTTAAAAAGCAAATTAAGGTAAACGATACCCCGGTAAAACGCCTGACCCTGCAGTTTTCCGAAGCATTCCTGCAAACTTTCTGGATGAGCATTCACGAAACCTCGCTTGGGAACTGGAACAAGATATCCGATAATTTCATTTACATGCTGCAGTCAGTAAAGGCAGATTTGGCAGTCATGCCTTCGGGATCGCAGTCCCGGTTCTACCATTCCGCCATTACCATTACCCTTAGGGCGAACAATGAAGAGGAGCTTATTTTTGAATTCATCACAAGCATCCTTTTGAGGTTGGATTTATTCCGCCTTCAGAGTGAGGAAATAATCCCGGCAACCCTCGAAAAACCAACATCGCTACCGTCATCGGTCCGGAAAAAGCTGCTGCTGAAAATCAAGACATTGGAGGAAAAAATCTCTTCGGAGGCGATGCTTTTCGCTCTAAAAAAATTGCATCAGTCAATAGCTGAATCACTTGCGGACACGGTTGATCACAAAAAGCCTCATGACCTGAAAACAGATAAAAAACCTGAAAGGAATGAACTCCGGCCGGATGAAGATAATAAAGTTGAAAAGATTGAACCGTTGCCGGTGGAGGATAAAATAGCTGAAAAAACTGAACAGTTATCTGTCAAAAATAAAATAGCTGAAAAAACTGAACCGCTATCGGTCAAAGATAAAATAGCTGAAAAAACTGAACTGTTCCCGGAAAAGGATAAAATAGCTGACAAAAAGGAACCACAGTTTGATGAATTTATAAAGGCTAAAAAGAAAGAACCCTTACAGGATGAAGATGGAATCTTCTGTGAAAATTGCGGGATCGTGATTCTCCATCCGTTTCTCCAGATGTTTTTTACGGAATTGGGCTTTTTCGAAACCTCTTTTTTTAAGGATGAATGGTCGCGACTCCGTGCTGTCTTTTTATTGCATTACCTGGCCACAGGCGAAACATCAGCCATCGAAACCCGGTTGATTTTACCCAAATTATTGAGTGCAACAGATTTCGACGAACCATTGCCATTTGAAATTGATCTTTCAGAAATTGAAAAAGAATCATGTAATACTTTACTCAAATCCGTTCTCAACTATTGGGAACCGCTTCGTACCACTTCCATAGAGGGATTACAACAAACATTTTTTCAACGGGAAGGGAAATTGATTAAAACCGAAACCGGCTGGAAACTTCATGTCGAACAAAAAGCAGTAGATATTCTGCTCGATAAACTCCCATGGGGTTTCTCTACCATCCGGTTACCTTGGATGGAACAGATCCTGAATGTAGAATGGTGTTAACTAAATACAATTGATCGGTAAATGGAAACAACTGAATATATTCCGAAAAATGCCAAGGATGCTCAGCTTAAAGGATCATCCAGGCCAGGTTTCTTTTTCCAGCCCAGGCTTACCATCAATGCCCCCAATGACGCTTACGAACAGGAAGCAGATGCTACAGCAGACAAGATGATAAGTATGGCTGTACCTGTCAGTGAAAACCCTTCGTTCCATCAGGCAAAAGCGTCATTGCAGCCTAAAAGCGCTTCCCGCGAGGAAGATGATAAGTTAATCCGGCGGAAAGAGAATCCTGGCAATGAAATCCCGGAAAACAGCGAAATAGACCACTATATCTCTTCTCTTTCCTCATCGGGACAACCAATGCCAGAGGCTTCCCGCCACTTTTTCGAACCCCGGTTTGGTCAGGATTTTTCAAATGTTCGTATTCATAACGATTCAGTTGCGGCAAAATCAGCTCAATCAATAAATGCTTTAGCTTATACATCAGGAAGTGATATCGTTTTTAACCATGGTCAATATTCGCCTGGCACTGAATCCGGCCAAAAACTGCTGGCGCATGAGCTGACTCATGTGATGCAGCAGGCAGGTGGTAAAACGATAGTTCAGAAAAAGGACACTCCTGCTGAAAAGGCAGCAAAAGAAGAAGCAAAAAAGAAAGCAGCACTTATTACGAAAATAAAAGGCTATGGTTTATCGGGAGTTGAAGATGGGGGTGCAACATTTACATCTGCGGAACTTGATTTGGTTGACAAAGCAATATCAGGCTTACCTGTCAAAGACAAAACTGCTATAAAAGGAACTAAGTTAGTTAGGGTAATAAGCCTTGGTGCAAATACTGCAGGACAATACAGCAACAATCAGGTATATAGTGGTACTACCAGCACCAACGAACAAAAAATTGAATTGAGTAATCTGGCTTTTGACAGTAAAGTTACTTCTGAGGAATCCATTCGCCTCGTAACGCATGAAATAGGGCACGCTATTGCCGACATGCCCCATCGGGCTGCAATGACAGATGTACTTGCAGCAGGTGTCAAATCAAACAAGTTAACGGATGAGGCGAATACTGCTTCCGATGAATATAATGCTGTCAATGATCCGTATAATGATGCTATGCGGGAATCTAATACCGCAGTTGATACCTATAATGAGGCTATTAAAGGCACAGACAAAGAGGCTATAAAAAGCGCTAAAACAGATATGGATGCAAAGAAAGCGATTGTTGACAAACTAAAACCAAAAAGGGACGCAAAAGAAAAAATATATAATGACAAGGATTCTGCAGCGAAAACGCAGAAAACAGTTCTTGCAACAAAAGAAGCTACTGCACAATCAAAGCTTGCTAATATTGATGACCTGAAAAATGATGCTGGTACAAAGTTTACTTCTATGAAGGCCACTTACACTGCAGCAGGCACCATTATTAATAAAGATGATCCGGAGAGTAAAGATTACAGGGCCGCTTTAACTGCGACAGAAGAAGCTATTATAAAATTCTATGATGAAAATGTTACGGTTGATGTAGATGAGAAAACAGCGAATAGTGCAAAGTCGGTTGTTGAAGCAGCCAAAGACGATAGGAATACAAAAAGAGCAGACCTGAATAAAAAAAATCCTAAAAATACTGTTGTTGCTGCAACCGCTGCATTGGAAACTTCTCAGGATAGTTGCTTTACCGCTGCTGCAATTGTTGCATTTAACAAGAGCATGAGTTTATCTGTGAAAAAGTTTTATGATCTGGTGATTTCGAAAAATATATCACCCGGATTAACCAAATATGCAAGGGATAACTGGCCACACAAACCTGAAGAATTTTATGCAGAAGCATATTCGTATTTTGTAACAAAACCAAAAGAACTGGAGGCTCATTCAAAAGATTTATACGACTGGTTTAAAGCCGGTAGTTACAAATAAAATTTCATGAATAATCATCTGACCTGGTTTATTCATGAAAATTTTCTCTGTGGTTCTCTGTGCAATTTCTCTGTGGTTCTTTATGAAATAAAATTACTCAGAGGTTCACAGAGAAGACACAGAGGTTCTCAGAGAAAAAGGTAAACAGGCACATTTTGTGAATTAATCAGGCTAAAACCGGCTCATAAAAATATCTTTTAATAAGTGAAATGTTGAGTCTGGTCTAAAAAGTTAAAATTTTCCTTTATTACGAATGTTTTTTTATATATAGGAATAAATGGTCAAAGCTGGTTACAATCATAAAAAATCAGTTGTCAGCAATGCTGCACAAAATGTCAGGGGAAATTTCTTTAACCCATTGATAATGCCTAAGCTTTCTGTTAATGAGCCCGGCGAAGTATTTGAGCAGGAAGCAGATTCCGTTGCCGACCAGGTGATGCGAATGACTGATCCGCTGACTTCGAAAAGAGAGGGAAAATTTTTCACTCCGGCAAGTTCTTTCGTGCAGCGCAAGTGTGTTTCATGCGAAGATGAGAGAAAGACGATCCAACGGAAAGTGATAGTTGATCCGCCTGCTCAAACCGGATATATTGCCGGTTTGTTACACAAACTTTGCACCGGGGCAAATGTAACCGCTAAAGGGAATGAAATTTTATCCAATTGTAACATGTGCATTTCAAACAGTTGCGACGCTGTTTGCGATGTTACGAGTGACCCAAAGCGCACTTACAAAATTCAGGTGCTGCCACAAAGCTCTAAAACGGAAAGTAAAACATTGTGGAACGGCTCAACAGCCATGGTGCCAATTGCCTCGCCGACTCCATCCACAACAAGCGATGCAAACCCAACGATTCTGATGAATACGCCCGGGAGCATAACACAGAAGTACGGAGCTTTCGATTCTTCCGGAAAGCCTCAGTTGGCCGAAGACTGGCGAATTCTGGCCCATGAGTTGTTCGGTCATGGAAGATTAAAACAGACTTATACCGGCGGTCCCGGAAACCGTCCCGGCCATGATTCGACCATTGATACTGAAAACACCATTGCGGGTGAACATGGTTCAAGCGTTAAACGCGGACACTTTGCCGACGCTAAGCCACCAGGAAGACAGGGAGAGTCCTTTTTTGAAGGCGCCGGTTCAAAGCTCGTATTTTTTCAAACTGATGGGATCCACTATGAAGTTGTTTAATTAAACGAATTCAGATGATACCAAAGAACGAAAATCATATAAAAGATTCCAGATTCCCTCAGAGTAAAAAGAAACAATCTATTCCATTTTTCCAGCCAAAACTTTTCATTAACCAACCTTACGAAACATTCGAACAGGGAGCCCATATAATGACTGAGAAGGTCATACAAAGGTCTACTCCTTCAGATCAGACTTCATCGGAAAAAGACCAGGCGAAATTTATCGTTGAAAACAATCTTGAGCCTGTCGTGGGGCAAATGCGCAAATCAGACTTTCTCGAAAGGTTAAATACTGAAATTTCTGCGACTGTTGACGAAACGATGCAAGGCACACCATACTCCTCACAAAATTGTCCTTATATACGTGCGGCTTTTGCAAGACATTACAACAGCGCTCCAATGCAGTTGCAGCAATTGCTTGAACGGTATGCACCTGCAACTGCTTCTGCACAAAACATTGCTGAAGTGATTCAAATAGTTAAAGATCGTGTTGCTGTAGCTTCTGCCAGATGGGTGCAAAATGGAGGTAATCTTTCTGAACTTTCTGATGAGGCATCTTATCTTGTTCCTGAAAACCCGCCTGATAAAGCTGCAGGTAAAATGTTTTTTAAATCCAATACGGGTGAAGCGCATTCAACAGAATCTCCGGCATCAGTAATGGAAAGCCTGGGCAGAGGAAGCCCAATGGATGGAAGTACGCGTAGTAAAATGGAAAGCGCTTTCGGTACAAGTTTTTCAGATGTTGAAGTGCATACAGACAACCATGCATCGGCATTGTCAAATAATATGAATGCACGCGCTTTTACCGTCGGCAATCATATTGCATTCTCCAATGGTGAACATCAACCCGGTACGTCTGTTGGCGATGCATTGATGGCACATGAGCTGGCACATGTTATGCAACAGAAAGGAATGAATATTTCAACTAATTATTCTGATAATGCACTGGAAGAAGAGGCTGATCAAACAGCATTAAGAATTTCCTCATTTACAATGCCACTAAAAAGTATTGATCTGCAAAGAAAAGTAATCCAGGGATTAAAAACAGGATTAAGAATCAGCAGATGCAGTGGCCGCAACGCTGATGACATTGCGCAAGAACAAAAGCGCGAACTGGAATTAATTTCCAACGATCCCGAAAGATTAACGGATACCTTGGAATCAACGTCCATTGACGATTTAGAAGACATAAAACTAATTGTCGGACAGAATGAAAGCCTTCGAAATGCAATTGATTGGGACATTGCATTTCGAAATCGTTCATGGACAGATTTGCTGCGTTTACATAAAACCGACCATCATTCTGTTTTTAACAGATACGCTGACAGAATACAAAATCTAATTTTTTCCGGAAGCACCAACATTCATATCCAGGCAAATGGTTCAACACAGTTTGAAAGTTTAATTGGCAAACAGTTTAGTAATCTTTTAGAAAATGAAAATGGTTTCAGACTAACAGTTGAACTTTTAATGACAAATCAGACAATAACAATTAAAGAAGATCCTGCCAAAGAAAATCAAACCGAAGTATCAGGTGATCTTAATGCCGGAAGATTAATAACAACAGATGAAGATGGTAAATTGCTTCCGTTAAATAAACAGCATCCGGGAGCAGGTGCAGGTTCTACTGTCTCAATTAATCAAAGTCTTCTGAATAACCAATCCGAATTAAGCGGAACTCGTGGTAATATGAATATTATTGAGGCTGATCCTACTGCTACATTTGGGCATGAATTAATTCACGCATTGCACTTTGCACAGGGCACGGGGTTGCATCATCCGGATCCAGGTCATATAAATGCTCTTTTAGGGAATCCTGCACAATTTATGGTACAAGATCCGGCAACCGGCAGCTCAGCCGACCCGGAAGAACTTCATACCATTACAGGCCAAAAAAATTTTCAGGCTCCGACTGAGGGCATATCTGTTAAACCCAATTGGCCCCTGAGTTTTAATTTGCCAGGTGACGATGTAACTGAAAATATGCTTCGGGAGGAGAGAAACTTACCTAAAAGAGCAAGTCATTTTGGCGCTGTTCATTCAACAATCATTCCAATAAATCATAGCGAAACTGTTGAGCAAATGCTCGACAGATATTCCTTACCGGCTAATTCAGTTATGACTCCGGTTCTTAAATCAACAATCCGTCAGTTATTTATGGATTTAAATCCAACTTTTAAGGACCATTCATCTCCACCAGAAAGCATTAATAATATTCAGGTTGAATTTCCAACTGCTCAATACATCTTAATGCATTTAAGATTTGTAAAGAATCTTCCTGCAGAGGCTGATATTGCTGAGAAATTAATACTTCGACAGTAATGTTTAAGATATTATAAACTAACAAAATGCCATCTCCAAAAGTTAAGATCCGGTTCTTCAACAAAAAAATTCATTCTTTTCATTTCTTCGGAGTGCTCGGATATATATTTGGATCTTTGCTGGGTGTTTCCTTGGGCTATTTTTTAAAACTTCAAATTAATATTATTTTATCAATGAGCCTGATCGGGGCAGCAACTTTTTTTACATTGGCTTTTCTCGCTAAAATACTTGCAGGTAAAGAAACAATCGTTTACTATCATCATGAAATTGCAATACTGATTTTATGTTCAATTGTATTAAAACTGTTACATTTGCCAGTGCTGAATTATCTCGATATTACAATAATCGGTATTGCTACTTTCCTGGCATTCGGACGGATAGGATGTTTTTTTGTGGGTTGCTGTCACGGTAAGCCGGCAAGAAAAGGAGTGGCATACGGACATACACATGTTGAAGACGGATTTCCCTTTTATTTGGAAAATGTCCCTCTTTTTCCAATCCAACTTGTCGAGTCTGCCTTTGTTTTTATGGTAATAATTTCAGGTTGTCTCATGGTTTGTCAACATTTGCCTGCAGGTTCTGTGTTAATATTTTACACCGCTGTATATGGAACTTTTCGCTATATCATTGAATTTTTCAGAGGCGATGCAGATCGGCCATATTACAAAAACCTTTCAGAGGCTCAATGGACTACAATATTGTTAATGTCCGTCAGTTTAGAGTTCAGCTTTTTTGGTTATATTCCTTTTTATTACTGGAATCTGACTTGTACTATCTGCTTAATCGTAATCTCATTAATTGTCATACTCAAAAATAAAGAGAAAAAAAGTATTTTTAACCCACATCATGTCATGCAGATTGCTTCCGGATTAATACTATTGAATGATGATTTAACCAAAAATGAACCTCAAAATAACATACGGACATACCAAACCAACCTTGGTTTAGTTTTTTCAAAGGGACAATTTGTAACTACTGAATCGTTAATGACTCATTATACTGTCTCCTCCAAGACCAAAATCACATTGAATTTTAAAATTGTTCAAAAATTAGCTGTATTAATCAAGAAGTTACAAAAACATAATGGTTCATTCCGGATTACTGAAAAACAAAATGGAATATTTCATATTTTATTCAGTGACATTCAAAAAAGTGAAAATAAAACAATCTTTCAGAAAATGATAACTTTATTTTCTGAAAGAAAACCTGCTTCAATTCCGGGCTATCAACATAATTAATCTCAAAATGATGGCAGGAATAATTATGGTGAAAACAAAACTTCTTACATAGAACTCACGGTAAAATATTGATTGTCATGATCAACGATATTGAATTGTTTCTGCCTGCCTTCCGCGAGTTTATCATTCGCCGGATCAAATACCATTTCTCTCAAAGCGATGAGATAATAAATTTATCAGGGTTCATATCACTTGATCCCGGAAATGTTTTTTTCGGGAACTATTCCCTTACCCAGGAAGAATTTGCTGTCATTCTAATTTCCTTCATTCCTCACCTTTACCCCAATTTCTTTGATTCCATAATCCAGGAGTTCTTTCCCCAGGGAGGAGAGTTTCTGGAATTTGGCGGCGTTAAATCGGGTAATCATCGTGGCATGATGCCGACAGGGGAAACAGCCCTTTTCCTCTTAGCCGGGAATGATTTGCCGGAGCGGTTAAAAGTTCAGCAATTTTTTTCTGAAGAGCATTTTTTTTATAAAGAGAAGATATTATGGCTTGAAGAAGTGAAAGAAGGCGCACCTAAAATGAGCGGTGGCATCATTCTTTCCGAAGAATGGATTGAGAAATGGCTTTACGGTAAAATCTCAAAACCGCGGTTCGGTACCGACTTTCCTGCAAAGAATATCGAAACCAGGATGAACTGGGACGATGCGGTACTGAGCCCACAGACACTGCGACAGATCGAAGTGATCGCCACATGGTTGCAGCACAATCACGAATTGATGAATGATGACAATTTATCCAGAAAACTGAAGCCCGGTTATCGTGTGCTGTTCTATGGATCGTCAGGAACCGGAAAAACACTCACCGCTTCATTGCTTGGCAAGCAGTTTCAAAAAGAGGTCTATAGGATTGACCTGTCACAGGTGGTTTCAAAATACATCGGCGAAACTGAAAAAAACCTGGAAAAGGTGTTTAGTAAGGCTGAAAATAAAAACTGGATATTATTTTTTGATGAAGCTGATGCATTATTTGGAAAAAGAACCAGCATACAAAATTCTCACGACAGGTTCGCCAACCAGGAAATTTCTTACTTACTGCAACGAGTTGAAGATTTTCCGGGGCTGATCATTCTTGCTTCAAATTTTAAATCCAACATTGATGCGGCTTTCATCCGGAGGTTTCACCAGATCATCTATTTTCATCCCCCTGATAACTCAGAGAGGTTGATCCTGTGGCAAAAAGCTATTCCTTCAATGCTTATGCTACACCCCGAAACTGATCTGACTGAAATTGCGCGACAATATGAAGTAACCGGCGCTGCCATTCTCAATGTGATGCAGTATGCCTCACTTCAGGCAATCAAACGGAAAGATCATCTGATTTACGCCAAAGACCTTGTGGAAGGTATCCAACGTGAATTTCAGAAAGAGGACAAATCAGTATAAATTTACAATAAACAAATTTATCACTAAAAATAAAATATGAAAAAGTTAAAAATCACAATGATTCTTCTATGTTGCATTTTTCAAGGGTTTTCCCAAAGTGATTTGCCTGAATGGTTTTTTAATCCTCCAAAATCATCAAATAATTATTTTTACACAATTGGCATTTCAGATCCCGGATTAAATAAAAAAGAAGCTTTAAAACAAGCTGAGCATAGAGCAATGTTTGTTTTTGCAATGTTTCATTCAGCGGGTATTTCTTATTTTTCAGCAACAGAGGCAAATCAACATCAAGAATTATCCCGTACCGTTGTTGATAAAAAAATTCCCGCCCTTTATTTTGAAATAATAAATAGAACTTTTTCAAATAATAATGAAGCCATCGTTCTTCTTAAAACCACATTTTTTATACTTTCAGGAAAATCAGCCAGCGATACCATTCATTTAAAAGCAGTTATTGATTCGTATGTTCCCGATGAGAAAACCCCAAAAATGGAATATTTATGCAGAACTGCAAACAAGACAAAAAAGTGGATAATTAACGATAGCTATAATTCGGAATTTAAAATAATAAGAGGTTATGAAAAATTAAATATAGTATCAAAATTCGAATATATAAAGAAAACGAAATCAATAAACAAAACAGTAACAATAACTGATGATTATCACTTCAATCCGCATTCAAACCCTGACCAAAATAATTTTAACAGTTTTTATCCCCATAAAATTGAATATTCGACTACACTTAAACGAGGAATATGGTACGCATTTTTTACCTCATTATTAAATGAAGTGAATATTTTTACATCTGAAATGTCAAAAAGTACTACTATTGAAAAAGAGAAAGAATATCGTATTGTTTTTTCCCTGAGGGATATAGAATTTAAAAATGATAGTTTGTCCCTTAATCTTAGTTGTACAGATCCTTTAGATAAAGAGTTTTATATGTTTACTGACTATCCAAGAAAATAAGCATAAACCGTCTGTCCTGCTTCGTGATAAGCACCATTAAAAATTTGAGGATTCATTATGCGATGTTTAAATTTCAACTGGAACCTGGTAGACTTTCCCAAACCATCAAATGAGTCCATGATCTCCAGAACATCCCACAACCGTATAAAAGTTGAATTCATGGGAGCAATAGTACAATGGCGGGGAGGGATAATAAAGGATAGTATTTTTCTGCTGGGCTTGAACCAAATAAAAGCCCCGGTTTCCCGAGGCTCTCTTTACAGTTTTATTTTCCGCATTGGCTTTATCAACCTGCAATTATTACCAAATTGATGCAATTACGGGGCAATCCCAACGCAATTGACGCAATCTGAGCAAATGCAATTTCGTTTTTCGTTGCATCGCCGTTTTGCGCTATCAGATAACATGCATAGCGTGTCAGTGCATAATCAACTACCTCTCTTTGAGCGCCTTTGGCCAGCTCGATCATTTTCCCGGATTCGGCAAAATGATCGGAAGTATTTGTCCCGGCATTTTCACATGCCAATTTTGCCTTTTCAATGACTTTAAGGAAGTTATCCCATTTGGTATAACCTAATATTTCCTGCAATTCCCG
>CAYNMU010000016.1:5059-34425 GCA_964398395.1 uncultured Eubacteriales bacterium | reverse complement strand
GTCGTTGTTGTCGTTTGTTTTTCATTAATTCAACAGGCGGAAAGTTTAATTTCAAATTGTAAATGAAGTGACAATTTGTTATATTGCCACATCAACAATACAAGATTTATTTTTTTGACGTTTACGTTATAACCTTTCCTAATCTCACACGTATATTGTTTTATTGTCTTGTAAAGCACCGAAAAGCCCGGTATCACCGGGCTTTCGATTAATTATAGTTTTTGATTTGATGGAGATGTGGCGAGGTTGTTTTAACAATTTTAAGTTATCGCTTTTCGCCCATGTTTTCCTTGGCACTCAGCTTCAAGCTGACTGTTTTGCGGCTTTTGCCATTAGCTTTTTCCCTGATGTGTTCTGCGATATTCAACAAGGTCAACCGGGACAACTTTGCTTGCGTCGACAAAATCAACCCAGGAAAGGGGGTCACTCCATTCAATAGGACGAAGCGACCATATATAAGTGTTATAAGGCATAGAAATTGTTTTGCTTTCCTTGAGTTTATCAATTCCAAGCATTATCATATCATTGAAAAGCTTTTTGTTTTCTTTAAGTCTGTTGGGATTGATAAGTGAAAATTCACCGGTTACCATATTTGCCTTATGAATTCTGAGAGACAGCCTTGAACGGCGTACATTGTCAAGCTGGAACTTATTTGCGGCATTTTCTTGAGCCTTATCCCAGAGAGCATCGTATTGCTTATAATCCGACGGGGTGTAGAAAACATTCTGCTCAGGCCTGCCGAAGATGAAGAGATGGGCTGTATCGATTGCTTTCTGTGATATTAAATCAAGATATTCCTTTACAAACGGGGCAGATGCTTTGCCGTAATAGGCATTCATAAATTCATTGATCAGATGCTCCACATTTTCTTTGGGATTCCATAGGAGTTTTGAGAGAATAAATGCCCGCATCTCGCCGAACTCGCCGTTTCTTCCGCCGTCATAGTTGCCCTCTTCGAATACACCGTAAACGCTGTTGTCAACGAAGAACTGAATGTTGGGTGCTAAAACCTGAAAGTTGGGGAAAGGCTCGGTATAGCACTTAAAATGGGTTGTATAATCCCAAACATAAAGTTTGGCGCCTGACTGTTTGCAAAGTGCAGACCAATCCGTAAAATCCTTGGCGTAGGTTGACTCAACCTTGGAATAATTATCGATAACACTTAACGCCCTGCCGTGGCCGCATTCGCTTATTGGATGGCAAAAGCAGGCTCCTATCGTGCAGAGACGGACAATAACATTCTTGCGGGGTAAAATGTTTGAGGGCGCGTGGGTGGTGTAATCATAGGCAAAGGTGTCAAATGCAACATCAGGGAATTCATCTTCCAACGCTGCTGCTACCTGGTTGACAAACCAGATATTCGTACCTGATTGTCCGCCGTACTTTTCATCGGATGCCTTGCAGTTCGGGCATTGGCAGTATCCGCCGTTATCGTTTTGAGTAATTGAAATAATTTTTGCGTGCGAATTCGCCAGAAGGGTTGCTCTGGCGCTTTCAATCGTAATCGCTAAAACATCAGGATTAGTCAGGCACCGCTGGTCGAGAGTCCGGGTTCCTTTATCTTCACGGTAAGAAAAGTATTCGGGATGTAAGTCAAAATAAGATACAGGCACCAAAGCGTTCATCGTGTGGCAGAAACCGGCATAGGAAATTCCTCCGCCATAGCTGTCCGGCAGATAACAGCCAAAGTCGCTGTTGATTTTATGGAATGCTTTCCACTCGGGGTCGGTATTGGCCATCTGCCAATACACATCCCGGTATTCAAGAGCGGTATTCTGTATGACATTTAGATTTTTGTCAATAGAAATGTCTTTCTTGTCCGGTATCACTTTCAGGTCGGGTGTATACCATTGGCAGCCAAGCTGTTCCTCAATAAAGCTTGAGCAGCCGTACATCGTTCCCCTGCCGATACCATAGATGTAAATATTATCGCCAATAACCTTTTTTACAAAGCCCTCATTTTTGAGCTGGGCTATGGCACCGGTCAATGCACCGCCATCAAGGCCGGTATCGCCTAAAGCAATATACTTTTTACCAATGGGTCTATTGCTGACGGTATAAGACGCCAGTCCGACGGTGCCTGTCATTGCAGCCGTATATTCCTTCAGCCACCTCGCGCCGGTTATTATTGATGCGGCGGCATCATCGGAATAAACAATAACATAATTTGTTTCGCCATTTTCATAAATGGGGAGATACGCCGAAATGACCGCCTCAACATAGGGGTCTCCGCCGTAATCGAGAGGTTTCGCGTAATCAGAAGTCAAAAACACAGATGCAAAGGTTGACTCGAAAAATAAAATGATGCTGAGGAAAATGGTTTGCAGCATGGCCATAAGACGCACCCCCTAAAATATAATTTTTACTGATAACAATGATATTTTATCTTTCTTTTATTAGAAATGCAATAGATACGCTTAAAATAAACCACTGTAAACTAAAACATTTTAATCTCTCCGAATCAAACGGTATTAATATAATAGAGGCTTCCTATTCAACAAAACGGAACAAGGTTTTTACCCTGTTCCGTTTTGTTGGTTTGTGTTTTTCAATGGTGGAGATGGCGGTAATCGAAACCGCGTCCGAAAGCCCATCCTCACAACTTTCTACGAGTGTAGCCTGTTTTTTGGGATTCCCCTCAAAGCACGCCGCCAGGCAGGCTTGCTCCTACGGTAGTCTCGCTATTCATGATGGGTTACGTGACTCTCCCCCATGCACGTTCACCGCTAATCGACGCCCCTATCCGAGCCGCGGTGGTCCCGGTAGGAACGGCTGCTTAATTAAGCAGCTTGTAAAGTTGTATTATTGTCGTTTAAAAATAAACTGCGGCTATTATAGCGGGTCCGCACCGCTACTCGCTTATTATGGTTCAAAACCCCCGTCGAAATCCTTTCATCCCCTTATTTAGTGATTAGTGGTCAGTGGCTAGTGGTTAGTAGTCAAGAATTTGGTAAGACTATCTGAGACCTCAGCCTTGATGATAACGAATATAACATTTTTGCGATTTCCGTCAAAGTTGACAGAAGCTGTTCCGTTTTGTTGTCATCTATATATTTAAGGCGGTTGGCAATTATCACTTGTGTTTCCAATTCCGCCCTTGAACCCTGTGCAATTGATAAGAAATTCAAAAAATCCTTTGTCGTTTTGCGCGCCTGCCCTTCCGCAATGTTGGAAGGAATAGAAATTGCCGCCCTGCGTATTTGATTTGTAAGAGAATACATTTCATCTTTAGGAAAATCAGAGGTTGTTAGATATATTTGTTCAACCAAGTCTATTGATTTTTTCCAAACATTCAATTCATTATAACTTTGTAACGCCATAAATATTTCACTTTCAAAAAAAGTTGAATTTTTTGCCCCTATCCACTATTCACTATCCACTAACCACTTTGTTACCGTTCTTTCATTGAACGCTCGATGTGTCTGGCTGCGTCCCTGCTTGCTTCAACCTCGCGCTTATCGTAATTTTTTTTGCCCTTGCAAAGGCCGATTTTAATTTTTGCTTTGCCTTTGTGAAAATAGACGGAGAGCGGGATAAGCGCTAAACCTTGTTGCTTCACCTCGGCTTTAAGGCGAATGATTTCCCTTTTGTGCATTAGCAGCCGGCGCACCCGCAAAGGGTCACTGTTAAATATATTGCCGTGGTCGTAAGGGCTGATATGCATACCGTTTAAAAACAACTCTCCGTTTGCAATGATACACCAAGAATCCTTAAGATTTAGCTTACCCTGTCGTATGGACTTTACCTCAGTGCCTAAGAGTTCAATTCCGGCTTCCATAACCTCAAGAATAAAATATTCGTGATAGGCTTTTTTGTTTTGGGCTACCGTTTTTATTTCAATTTGTTCGTCCACAGCCTGTCACTTTCCTTTCAAGGAGTCGAATATTATTATAACACATAATGCTTTCTTGTCAAGAAAATAAACGCCATGTAAGGTAAAATAGCTTTACATTTCTTACCCTCTTTTTTTGTCACTGACTTTTCTTGCAAAGGCTTTCCCCGGCTTTGCGACGGGTCTCGGTCTGCCTTGATGCAAGGGTTTATGCTCAGTGATTTTTTTATCGGTATGTTTTGCCGGTGCTTTCTCTGTTTTCCTTGTTGCCGGATTTGCAGCTTTCCGCTCCGGATATTTTGAACCATTTGCGGCGGGCTTTCTTTCTCTGGTAATTCGCGGTTTAGAAATTGTATTTACTCTTGTCTTTTTTGCAACCTTTTTGACCGGTGCTTTTGTCTGATGCAATTCGGGGTTTTCCTTGAATAAAACAATGCTGCCGCCAACAACCTGCACGACATCGGCACCGGTTGCATCCGCAATTTTTTGTGCCAGTTCTTTGGGCGGTTCGGGGGATGCTTCAAGCAACACCTTAAGTTTAATCAGTTCCCTTGCCCTTAAAGCATCCTCTGTCTGTTTAATTAAAGCGTCGGATATTCCACCCTTGCCAACCTGAAAAACCGGGTCTAATGTATTTGCCATAGCCCTTAAACGGGCACGTTCCTTGCTTATCATTTTGTACCTCCAATTCTTTCAGCTAACGCTTTTAGCGCTTTGCCTCTGTGGCTTATTTTGTCTTTTTGTTCGCTTGTTAATTCTGCCATTGTGGGAAGCATCCCACTTTCTGTTTGAACATCTGTCGGTAAAAAAACAGGGTCGTAACCAAATCCTCCGGTTCCCCTGCATTCAAACGCTATTGTTCCCTCGCACTCGCCCCGAACTGCAATCTCCCGTCCGTCGGGATAAACACAGCAAGCGGCGCAAATAAAACGGGCTGTTCGTTTCTCAAAAGGTAACTCTGCAATTTCAAAAAGAAGCTTTTTAATGTTAAGCGCGTCGTTGCCGTGTTCCCCGGCATATCTTGCGGAATAAACGCCCGGCGCTCCGTTTAATGCATCTACAGCAAGCCCAGAATCATCCGCAATACAAGGAATCCCGCTCTCGGCACAGCCGCTTCTTGCTTTTAGCAGCGCGTTTTCTTCAAAAGTCTCGCCGGTTTCATCAACTTCAGAAAGTAAAAGTCCAATCTCCTCTGCAAGCCTTACCCTGATTCCTAAAGGAGATAAAATTCTTTGCAGTTCATCACGTTTTTTCATATTGAGTGTAGCAATTAAAAAATCCGTTTTATTCATTGGTTATCGCCTCATCCTCCGACATGTCCACATCAAAAAGTCCTTGCGCAAAGGCCGCCGGGTCAAACGGTTGAAGGTCATCGATTTTTTCGCCTAAACCGACGAACTTAACCGGCACATCCAAATCATTTTTTATTGCAAGCACTACGCCGCCTCTTGCGGTTCCGTCAAGTTTTGTTAAAATGATTCCGGTTATCTCAGCAGTATTTTTAAACTCTCTTGCTTGGTTCACCGCGTTTTGACCGGTTGTTGCATCAAGCACGAGCAATACTTCTCTGTCACTGTAAGGCAGCTCCCTGTCAATAACCCTGTATATTTTTGAAAGCTCTTCCATCAGGTTTTTCTTGTTATGGAGTCTGCCTGCGGTATCAATAATTATAATATCGGCATCGCGCGCTTTGCCTGCTGAAATGGTGTCATAAACAACCGCCGCGGGGTCAGCCCCCTCTTTATGTTTCACCATTTCGACGCCTGCGCGCTGTGCCCAAATCTCAAGCTGTTCGATGGCTGCCGCTCTAAAAGTATCCGCCGCACCAATAATCACTTTTTTACCCTGTGCTTTATACATAGCCGCCATTTTACCGATAGTAGTGGTTTTTCCAACACCGTTAACTCCAATTATCAGAATTATAGACGGCATAGTGATTATATTCATTTCCTGACCGCCCTCAAGCAGTTCGGCAACAATGTCTTTTATAGCATTGCGGACATCGTCGGGTTTGCGCAACCCCTTTTTTCGCACTGTTTCGCGAAGAGTCTCGGTTATTTTTGTGGCTGTCACAACGCCGACATCGCCCATAATCAGTATTTCTTCAAGTTCCTCATAAAAAGTGTCATCAATTTCAGAACGGCCGCGCAGTACAGAGTCAATGGCACCCGCCATGCTGTCGCGGGTTTTCTTCAAGCCTTTATTGATTCTGTTAAAAAGTCCCATTTGTTTGCCCTCAAATTCGATTTTTACTTGTTATGTTTTCTGATGTTTTATTTTCACTTTATATGGATAGCATCCGGAAAAGCAAGCGTCACAATAGATTTTTTCTGTTGAATTCACCAATTCGCAAAGGCTTTCTTTGTTTAAAAAGTCCAATGAATCTGCTCCGATAATTTTACACAACTCATCGACAGAATTGTGGTTTGATGTCAGTTCTTTTTTTGTTGGTATGTCAATGCCGAAATAGCATGGCCAGTGAACCGTTGGCGAACTTATACGCATATGCACTTCAAGAGCGCCTGCTGCTTTGAGCCCCCTGATAATATTTGCACTTGTTGAGCCCCTCACTATTGAATCGTCAACAACTACAACCCTTTTGCCTTTAACACTTTGCGCCAAAGGTGTGAGCTTAATATTTACGCTTTCGCTCCTTTGACTTTGGCTTGGCTTAATGAATGTACGCCCCACATACCTATTGCGAACAAAGCCCAATCCATATTTTATGCCGCTTTCGCGCGAATATCCGATTGCGGCATCAATTCCTGAATCCGGCACGCCTATTACGATATCAGCGTCTACAGGCTTCTGGCGTGCCAAAATTGCACCCGCTTTAAGCCGTGACTCCTGAACGCTGACAGAATCAATAACACTGTCCGGGCGTGCAAAATATATATATTCAAAAATACAGATGCTTCTTTTCCCCTCGCAGTTATCCTTGAGCGAATGTAAACCTTCCGCATCAATGACTACTACCTCGCCCGGTTCAACATCTCGGATAAAACTGGCATGTATCGCGTCAAGTGCGCAGCTTTCCGAGGCAATTATATAAGAATTACCGGCTTTACCGATGGCCAATGGGCGAAACCCGTAGGGGTCTCTTGCTGCAACAAGCTTTTTCGGGCTCATGACAATAAAACTGTAAGCACCCTGAATACGCTTCATAGCTTTAATAATTGCGTGCTCAATGTTTTTTTCTGAAGCCCTTTCCTGTGCGATTAAATGCGCGATAACCTCTGAGTCTATAGTTGTTTGAAACATTGCTCCGGTTTGCGCCAGCTCATTTTGAATTTCATTCGTATTTGTCAGGTTACCGTTATGCGCAATTGCGAACCTACCCTTTATATAACGAAAAACTAAGGGCTGGCTGTTTTCGAGTGTGCTTGAACCGCATGTCGAATATCGAACATGGCCGATAGCGATTTGGCCTTTTAATGAAGCAATTCTTTTGCTGTCGAAAACATCGCCGACAAGACCCATGTTTTTGTAATTATTAATAATGCCCTTATCGCTTACCGCTATTCCGCAGCTTTCTTCACCTCTGTGCTGAAGGGAGAATAATCCTAAATACACGGCTTCGGCAGGAGGCATAAAATCTGCTCCGTAAATACCGAATATGCCGCACTCATCATGCAGCTTCGAATCGTTATCCGTCATAATGACCTCCTAAATACTCATTTCGCGCAAAATTAAAGGCCTAAACGCCTTGCCATTTCTACATAAGCCTCTTCAACGCTGCCCATATCGCGGCGGAAACGGTCCTTGTCAAGCTTTTCGTGGGTTGTCATGTCCCAAAAACGGCAAGTGTCCGGTGAAATCTCATCAGCAAGGATTATTTTGCCCTTATATCTGCCGAATTCCAGCTTAAAGTCAATCAATTCAACGTTCTTAGTTGCAAAATATTCACACATAATGTCGTTTATCTTTAATGCCATGTCTCGAATTGCGTCAATTTCATCTTGCGTTGCAAACCCACAGGCGAGCGCATGGGAGTCGTTAATCATCGGGTCACCCAGAGCGTCATCTTTGTAACTAAACTCAAGCACAGGGCATAACAGCGCTGTACCTTCCTCAATCCCCAAACGCTTCGCCATGCTGCCGGCGGCTTTGTTGCGGATAATCACTTCCAGCGGTACTATCTTCACTTTGCGTACTGCCGTTTCCCTATCACTGAGTTCTTCTAGAAAATGGGTGGGAATTCCCTTTGCTTCCATCATCTTACACATAAAATTAGACATTTTGTTATTGATTACGCCTTTACCTGTTATGGTGCCTTTTTTTAAACCGTTAAAGGCTGTCGCATCGTCCTTATAGTCAACAATCAGGACATCCGCATCATCGGTTGCAAAGACTTTCTTTGCTTTTCCCTCATAAAGTAATTCAAGCTTTTTCATTTTTATTCCTCCGTATTTTTATTTATATAATGTTGTCTCGTTTATTTTGAGAAAAATTCTTTTATCCTTGCTATGGCTTCTAAAGTCCTGTCTAAAGTGTTAAAAGCTGTTAAGCGGAAGAAGCCCTCACCTGCCGGTCCGAATCCCGAACCCGGTGTGCCGACTACCTGAACCTTGTTAAGAAGCAGATCGAAAAATTTCCAAGAGCCTAACCCTTCCGGTACTTTAAGCCATATATAAGGGGAATTTATTCCTCCCCAAGTTTCAAAGCCTGCTTCACGAAGCCCGTTTGAAATAATCTTAGCATTGTTAAGGTAAAAATCAATTGTTGCTTTCACCTGCTCGCGCCCTTCAGGTGAATATACAGCTTCCGCCGCTCTTTGCGTCACATAGGAAACGCCGTTAAATTTAGTGCCCTGCCTGCGTGCCCAAAGTTTGTTTACACTAACACCATTCACCACTAGTTCCTTCGGCACCATAGTATAGGCGCAGCGGACTCCGGTAAACCCTGCCGTTTTTGAAAAACTTCTGAATTCAATTGCACAAGTTTTCGCATCATCCAACTCATAGATGCTGTGCGGCAAGTCTTCCGTTATATACGCCTCGTATGCGGCATCATAAAGGATAATACTGCCATGTTCGTTTGCATAATCTACCCACTTTTGCAGCTCGGTCTTTGAAATGCCCATACCTGTCGGGTTGTTTGGAAAACACAGATAAATCAAATCAACATGGCTTTTTGGCAGCTCGGGTAAAAAATTGCTTTCCGCTGTGCAGGGCAAATAAACGATATTGCTCCAACGGCCATTGCCCAGCAATTCGCCCGCTCTGCCGCCCATAACATTTGTATCTATGTAAACCGGGTAAACAGGATCACATATTGCAACAATGTTTTCCGTGCTGAAAATATCGCCAATATTCCCGGTGTCGCTCTTCGCGCCGTCGCTGACAAAGATTTCATCAATGTCAAGCGTTACACCTCTGGCGGCAAAATCATACTTATTTATTTTTTCTAAAAGAAAATTTTGACCATATTCGGGCGGATATCCGTAAAAACTCTTTTCGTCAGCCATTTCGTCAACTGCTTTGTGCATTGCTTGGATGACCGCCTGCGGCAGCGCGCGGGTAACATCGCCAATGCCCAGCCGAATGATATCTGCCTCGGGATAAGCGGCTTTGTAATCTTTCACCTTTTGCCCAATCGTCGAAAAAAGGTAGCTGCTTTGAAGTTTTAAAAAGTTTTCGTTAATTTTCATCTGAACCTCCGAAGTTTTAAATATCTATATCGCCTGTGCAAACCGTTTGGGCAGGACCTGTCATAAAAACATCGTCGCTCTTTGAGTCCCAGCGTATTGTAAGTACTCCGCCTAAAAGAATAACGCTTATATCTTCATTTTTTTTGCAAAAACCGTTCAGAATCGCCGCAACCGTTGCCGCGCAAGCGCCGGTGCCGCAGGCAAGCGTTTCGCCTGCTCCCCGCTCCCAAACGCGCATTTTTAAAGTGTTTGCATCAACAATCCGAATAAACTCGGTGTTTATCCTGTCCGGGAAAAGTTTATGTTTTTCAAAAAATGGTCCTATTTGATCAATTTTAAGGCTGTCTGTATCCTCTATAAAAACCACGCAGTGCGGGTTGCCCATAGAAATGCAGGTGACGGCATACTCTTTGCCGTCAACATTGATTTTGCGGTCTAATGCCATATCGCCGTCTAAGTCGACGGGTATTTTTTTCGGTTCTGTTATCGGCGCGCCCATGTTAACCGTTGCGCTTTGCACCTTGCCGTTTTCGACGGACATTTTTATATATTTTATACCGCTTAAGGTTTCCAGTGAAATCTCCTGCTTTTTGGTTAAACCATTATCAAAAACATATTTAGCAACACAGCGTGTGGCGTTGCCGCACATTTTTGCCTGCGAGCCATCGGAGTTGTAAATATCCATTTTAAAATCCGCAATACTTGAGGGCTCAATCAAAACAAGTCCGTCCGAGCCGATACCAAAGTGCCTGTCACTCACTTTGACCGCCGTATCACACGGGTTTAAAACCTTTTCCTCGAAACAATTAACATATATATAGTCGTTCCCTGCACCGTGCATTTTTGTGAATTTCATATTTTTACCTCTGAATTTATTGCAGCTAACTTTTATTGTTCTTCTTGAATATTTTTCAGTATGTCGTTAACCGTCGTTTTAAGCGACTGGTCACCGTCAATTTCATTCTTAATTTCACGCAAAGCGTAGATAACGGTTGAATGGTCTCTGCCGCCGAACTCCTTGCCTATAGCTTCCTTGGAAAGCCCTGTTATTTCGCTCACCACATACATTGCAATTTGGCGCATCTTTGATGTGGGGGCATCGCGCTTTTTGGAGCGGATATCCGCAGGGTTTGCGCCGAAGGTTCTGGCAACCTCCTGCACTATTTTTTCAATGGTTACGGGTACAGGCCTGCTGTCGCTCAAAATATCCTTGATGGCATTTTGGGCAGTTGTTGTGTTTTTTGGAGCGCCGTGAATAGTGACAAAGGCTTGCATTTTTTTGACTGCGCCTTCAAGCTGACGAATATTGTTTTTTAATCTCTCCGCAATATACTGCACGACCTCATCCGGAAGGTCAAACTCCAAAAGCTGTGCCTTGCGTTTAATAATCGCCATGCGTGTTTCAAGGTCTGGCGGCTGAATATCCGCAAGCAGTCCCCACTCAAAGCGGGTGCGAAGTCTTTCCTCCAAGGTTGAAATCTCTTTAGGCGGCCGGTCAGAAGAAAGAACAATTTGATGCTTCATTTCGGTCAAAGCGTTGAATGTGTGAAAGAACTCTTCCTCTGTTGAAGTTTTACCCGCAATAAACTGAACATCGTCAACAATCAGTAAATCCAAGTTTCTGTATTTTTTATGGAACTCGGCCATGTTTTTTTGAGCGAGATGGAGCACGATTTCGTTTGTAAAATCTTCGCCGTGTGTAAATAAATAATTAATATCGGGGTTATTACTTACAATTTCGTGGCAGATAGCTCTTAACAGATGAGTTTTGCCCAACCCTGAATTGCCGTAAATAAAAAGAGGGTTATAAGCTTGACCGGGATTTGCCGCAACAGCCTGCGCCGCCGCGTGGGCAAATTTATTGGAAGAACCAACAACAAAGGTTTCAAAGGTGTTTTCAAGGTACCTCGCAGGCACATCCTCTGCTTTGCTTTTCGCCGATGCCATAAAGCCCGGGTCAATAATTGACACCTCAACCTTAAAGCCAAGCACCTTCTCAAAAGAACGGCAAAGAACATCATAGAACTTCTGTTCCACAACTTTTCGTTTAAACTCGCCTAATGCTAAAACTACCTTGCTACCGTCAAAACTGACGAACTCGAGGTCGTTTATCCAAACCTTGTAAATGACCTCGGACAGGCTCGCCTTTAGTTCTTCTTGCACCATTTCCCACAGCTCAACAAAGGACTCCATATGTTATTGCTCCTTCTTTGCCGATAATTACGCAATTTTCATAACTTCCAATGAAGTATAGCATATCCGTGGTAGCTTTTCAACAAGCATAGGTTAAAAAGTTTGCGCTTTGGGATTGGCGTAAATGTGTAAAAATAGTCGATTAAAAGGCTTTAAATTTTATAACTAATGCTATAAATACAAAAGGGGCTGCCTCAACGAGACAGCCTCTTGTTAACGAATTGGATTAATTCCGTTGAGGAGGCCTTCCGCCGCCGCGGTTAAAATCTCTGCGGGGAGGAGCTGGACGACGGGGAGCATCGGATACTGTGTTTTCCGGCACCAAGCCTTCAACCTCAATAAGCGCATCTCTGCGGGAAAGGTTTAATCTGCCCTGCTCGTCAATTTCGCGCACCTTAACGATAACCTCGTCACCGACATTAACAACATCTTCGACCTTTTCGGTGCGTTTAATATCAAGGTGGCTGATATGCACAAGACCTTCTTTGCCGGGAGCAATTTCAACAAAAGCGCCGAAGTCCATTACTCTGGTAACAACGCCTTTGTAAATTGAACCGACTTCCGGGTCAATGGCTATGGTGTTAATCATGAGCAGTGCGCGCTCTGCGTCTTCAATATTAATGGAAGATATAAAGATTGTGCCATCTTCTTCAACATCAATTTTGCAGTTGCACTCGGCGCAAATCTTTTGAATAACTTTACCTTGTTTGCCGATAACCTCGCTGATTTTATCAACAGGAACTTTGGTTGTGAGCATTTTAGGCGCATATTTCGAAAGTTCTTTGCGTGGCTCCGGTATTGCTTTAAGCATCACTTCATCAAGGATAAATAGCCTTGCTGTGAGCGTTTTGTCGAGCGCTTCTTTAATGATTTCCGGGGTAAGGCCGTCGATTTTAAGATCCATTTGAATGGCAGTGATGCCTTCATGTGTGCCGGCAACCTTGAAGTCCATATCGCCGAAGAAATCTTCGAGCCCTTGGATATCAACCATTGTCATAAAACGGTCGCCCTCTGTAACAAGACCGCAGGAAATCCCTGCGACAGGTGCCTTAATGGGTACGCCTGCAGCCATAAGGGAAAGGGTTGAACCGCAGATAGCGCCCTGTGAGGTTGAACCGTTTGAGGAAAGCACTTCGGAAACGAGGCGCATACTGTACGGGAAATCTTCAATGGAGGGAATAACCGGCAATAAAGCTCTTTCAGCAAGAGCGCCGTGGCCGATTTCGCGACGACCCGGTCCTCTATTAGGCTTGGTTTCGCCAACGGAATAAGACGGGAAGTTGTAGTGATGCATATAGCGTTTGCTGGCTTCTTCATCAATGCCGTCAAGCTTTTGGGCACCGCTTACGGGGCCTAATGTTGTAACGGTCAGCACCTGAGTTTGACCCCTGGTGAACATGCCCGAGCCATGTACTCTTGCAAGCAAGTCGATTTCTGCATCGAGTGGCCTTAACTCATCAATTCCACGCCCGTCAACACGCTTGCCATCGTCAAGCAACCAACGGCGAACAACATATTTTTGGATTTTGTAAAGGCACTCGTCAATTTTAAACGCTTGCCCCGGATATTTTTCGTCAAATTCCGCATGAACTGCTTCATATATCGGCTTTAAGCGCTCATCACGGACACGCTTATCGTCTGTGTCAAGAGCAAGGCGAACATCAGCTATGCAAAAAGCCTTGATGGCTTCATACATTGCGGGGTCGGGATCGTTTGACGGGAAGTCAATTTTATCTTTGCCAACCGCAGCCGTAACGTTGTTGATGAATTCGACAAGCTTTTTGTTTTCTTCATGGCCAAACATAATGCCGTTAAACATCACGTCATTGCTGACTTCGTTAGCGCCGGCTTCAATCATTGCCACAAGTGTTGCAGTCGAAGCAACAGTAACGGCCATCTCCGAAAGTTCGCGTTGTTCTGCATCGGGGTTGATGATGTATTCGCCGTCAATCAGTCCTACGGAAACGCCCGAAACAGGGCCGTTCCAAGGAATATCGGAAATTGAGATTGCAATCGAAACGCCAAGCATTGCGGCAATTTCTGGTGAGCAATCAGGGTCGACGGACATGACTGTTGCAACAACACTGACATCATTGCGCATATCCTTCGGGAAAAGCGGACGGATTGGGCGGTCAATAACACGCGATGCAAGGGTTGCCTTTTCGCTTGCTTTGCCTTCTCTGCGTTGGAAAGAGCCCGGGATTCTGCCCACTGCGTATAACTTCTCTTCAAAGTCAACGGAAAGCGGGAAGAAGTCCACGCCTTCGCGTGGTTTGGCGGACATTGTGGCAGTACACAGCACTTCTGTTTCGCCATAGCGAACAAGGCAGGCGCCGCCTGCGAGTTGTGCCATTTTGCCTACTTCTGCCACAAATGGGCGCCCGCCGATTGTGGTTTCAAAAGTTTTGAATTCTTCGAACATTTTTACCTCTTTTTCTACCAATGGAAATTGGTACGTTTATATTTCCACAGGCCGCTCGGACTTAGCAATAAATCCGCTGCTTGAGATAGATGTTAAATCAAGCTGTCGATTCACTGCTAAAACCGCTTTCTGGTCTGTTGGATTAAATGTGTTCCGGTTATCTATCACCGGAGATGGATGTAAACTTGGAAATAGAGCAGGCAGGGTAATCCTGCCTGCTCTATAAGCGAATTACTTACGGATACCGAGTCTTGCAATAACGGAGCGGTAACGCTCAACATCGTTGTTCTGCAAGTATGCAAGAAGGTTTCTTCTGTGACCGACCATCTTTAACAGTCCGCGGCGTGAGTGATGGTCCTTTGAGTGGATTTTCAGATGCCCGGTGAGGTCATTGATGCGCTTTGTGAGCACAGCTATTTGAACCTCCGGGGAACCAGTGTCGCCTTCATGCAGAGCGAATTCTTGCATGACTGAAGTTTTTTCTTCGTTTGTCATTTTTTTCACCTCTATTATATTTACCAATAACCCAGAAAAAGGTAGGTGATTGCCATAAATTGGCTTACTCCATTTTCCGAGAAACAGGTATGAGCAAAGGAAAGTATAGCATAGTAACCATGAATTGTAAAGAAATATTTACAATATTCACAAAATAACTTCAAAAACAGCTAATAACCGCTAAATTTTAATTTACATGTATTATATTTAAGAACCGGCTTGTATGCAATACCTTTGCGGGATTAAGCTCAGTTTTTCGGATTTGCTGATAATTGCCGAGAAATGGTTTTACTTTTTTGGCCGGATAATCTATAATATGAATAGTTTGCTGCGTTGAAAAGGTATATCGTACATACAAAAGGATGGCTGAGGCAAGTGAATACTGTCAGGGATGGCAATACGCTTATTGTAGATATTCATGGAATGAGAGTTGAACCGGCAAAGTTTCAACTCGAAACAATAATACAAAATTGCAATGTGGATATCAATGAAATTGTTGTAATTCATGGCTATAACAATGGGCAAGCGCTTAAAAATATGGTTCGAGACGAACTGCAAGCCCCAAGAATTAAGCAAAAAAGGGCGTCGCTTAATGCGGGGCAAACGGTTATTGCTTTACGTAAGAAAAAATAATTTTCTTTGGAGGTGCAAGTTTGAAAAAGAAGACGAAAATAATTTCTGCCGCGGTAATTTTTGCCGCTGCTGTTGTTTTTACCGCGATATGCGTCGCTATAAACGTTGTGCAAAACAAAAAAATACTGCCAATGGAAACCTTAAGTATTTCCAAAGCAGGTATTGATATATCGGATATATCGCTTTCTCTCATAGCAAACCGTGGGTTATCAGCATTAGCGCCGGAGGATACCTATTTTGCAGTTGAAAGAGCAGGCAGAGAGGGATTTTTATCGGTTGAAATGGATGTGCGCGAAACGCTTGACGGCGTTTGGGTGTTAATGCACGATGATACAATCAACAGAATGACCGACGGCAGAGGAAGGATTAATCGTTATACCTTTTATGAACTGCTTAATTTCAACATAGACAACGGCGCAAACATCTCTCAGTACCCAAAGACAAAAATTTCATCCTTGGACCAAGTGCTTGACCTTTGCGGCAGATACGGAATTAAGCCGGTTATAAACATTAAGAACGGCAGTCTGGAAGGGCTTAATAACATGGTAAAGCTCCTTAAAAAACTTGATATTATGAAACTTTGTGTTATAACATCCGCAAACAAAGATTATCTGACCGGAATCAGAAAATTGTCACCAAAAACAGAGCTTTGGTATATTGTTGATAAGCTTACAAAAAGCAACATGGAATGGCTGGCGGAAAATAAAAATTTTGGTGTAAATTTTGACGCCGACAAAAAGGCAAATACCGATAAAAAAATTAAGCAGCTCAAAAAAGGCGGAACAAAGCTTGCTTGCCGGAATGTAAATGACCTTGAAACGCTGAAAAGAATATATTCGCTCGGTGTTCGAACCTTTTTGACGGATAATATTTTACCAAAATAAAAAATCAATCAGACCATTATTAAAAGCAGCCGGCGCAAATGCGCCGGCTGCCTATTGTTTATAAAACATTCATGGCAAGGTTGCTGTTTCTTCACTTGCTGTGGCTGTTGTTATTGTTTTACTCGCCGCCAGAGTCTCCCACCAAGCGGTTGCGGTTGTTTCCTCGGCAACCCCGGTTGTGCCGGTTTCCCCCGTTGGGAACACCGAAGTAGTGCTTTCTGTCCCGGTAACAACACTTTGTGAAGTGGTCTCACCGATTGCTGTTGTAGTATTGGCTTTAGTTGTTGTTTGGCGCGGTTTTGGAATCAGCATATTAAACGGGTTAACTCTGTTAACGTCAAGAATGATGTTCGATTTACTGTAAAGCGCAAGTTGAAGCGTTTGCGCTTCAAGCGGATAGTCGACAACCCAGACAAATTGGGTGTTTACCGTTGCGCTTTTGCAATTTTCAACCGAGGGCGAAAGAAGCTGTACATTTTCAAAATCCACCCATTTTTGCATAATTGCCTGAGAGGCGAGTGAAAATATCTCTGTCTTGGTATAATTTGTTCTGATGTTCGGGAAGACACGATTCAGAGCAAGATCGATTTGACCGGTTGTCGCGCCTCTGGCACTGTCAATCATAGCCATAATTACCTGCCGCTGCCTGCGGGTTCGGCTTATATCACCGTCATTATCACTGTGGCGGATACGGCTGAAAACAAGTGCTTCGTCGCCGCTGAGTTTTACAGCTTTACCGACCGGGAAGTTCTTAAAATGGGATGTGCGGCGAATGTAGTTCGACTCATACGGCAACACTTCAACAGTAACACCGCCAAGAGAATCAATAATTTTCGGGAAAGTTGAAAAGTCAACGCAAACATATTTGTCAATAACAATTTTGTAATTATCCTCGACCGTCTTAACCACCGTTGCGGGTCCGCCCCAGTTATATGCGGCGTTGACTTTGAAATATCTGTCTTGGCCATTAATATTCATATAAGTATAGCTGTCTCTCATAAAAGAAACCAGCGTAATTTTCTTTGTCTTTTTATTCAGCGAAACTAGCAGCATCGTATCGGAACGAGCACCGGTCATTGAACCGTCCTCGCTGTCAACTCCAAAAAGCATAACATTGATAACATTTTTGTTTTCAAGCTTTTCCCCGCCGTTGTTTGCCCAGTTATATAAAAGCTGGTCCAACGAATTGGCGTCCGCAACATCGTGCATCGCTTCAAAATTTCTGTTGTCTTCAACATCCGCAGCAAAAGTTACATCCTGGTTTTTAAAGTCAATCCCGTTATCCGGCGCGGGAACAGTTTTAAGTAAATTGTAAATATGAATTCCTGCCAATGCTGCCGCCAAAAGTATCAGAAAACAAAAGGCTGAAATAAATATTTTTAGGTTTCGCTTCTTGTTTTTAGTCCAAAACGGATTGAACTTTTCTGTGAAAAAGCTTTTGAGCTTGCCTTTTGCGCCGGCAACCTCTTCTTTGCCTTTTTCAACGGAAGGAAGCACTGAAACTGATTTGTCTGCTTTGTTATAGACGAAAGTATCCATATCATAAAGATTTTCCTCGTTTTCATCGAGTAAAACTTCGACAACTTCTTCTTCCCCGGCAACTTCTTCAGCCAAGGTTTTATCTTGATTTATATCGTCGTCTAAAAATTCCCAGCCTTTGTCCAATTATTATCACCTGTTCCAAAAGAAAATATATCTGCTGACCATAAATTATATCATAAATAATTATGGAAATTAATAACAATTTGTAAATACTTGTTCAAAATAATTGGGGCAGTCAAAAGACTACCCCGATATTTTTTTCATAGAAACAATGAAATCATTGATTTTTCGGTTCAATTTTACCGTAAAGGGTTGCATTTGCAGCATCGGAACGGGGAACGCGAGGCTGCGGCTTGCCGCCTGTCGGTTTGTTTAAATTTGGACGAAATTCATGCGGCTTTGTATCATTCGGTCTTTTCTCGCTTGTGTTGCCGCCGAATTGAGGTCTGCCGCCGCTCGAAGCCTTAACGCCTTCGGTAAGCGAAATAACAACTCTGCGGTCACTATCCATTCCAATTGAATGGGATTCAACCCCTTCAATTTCCTGTATGGTTGTATGAATTATTCTGCGTTCATAAGGATTCATTGGGTCAAGGGCCATTTTGCCGCCATATTTTTTAACCTTGTCCGCATTTTTGCGTGCTATTTCTTGAAGAGTGCTTTCTCTGCGTTCGCGGTAATTGCCAACATTAATAAAAACTCTTTTGTAATCATCAGTTTTTTTGCTGATAATCAGGCGAGTAAGGTACTGAATTGCATCAAGTGTTTCGCCTTTGCGCCCAATAACAGTGCTGTAATCATCACCACAGTCGAGCTTAATATGAATAGCGCCTTCAACCTCTTCAACGTCAATTTTAACTTCGCTGATACCCATGCCGTTTAAAATTTTTCTGATGTAATTTTCTGCCTGTAAATATTCAGCCTGCTCATAATATGCCCGAACCTTTGCGAGATTGCCCCCGAAAAAACCAAGTGTTTTTTTAACAGGGATATCAATAACCTCTATCGTTACATTTGCATCTTCCGGAGCATCAAGCTGCGCAACGGCAGCGGCCTGTGCCTCTTCAATCGAGGCTGCTGTACAGATTGCTTCCTTTAACAAAGTATCACCACCCATAATTATTGTTTAAATTATTTTTCTTTCCTTGAAGCGACCAGTTTGAGGTTTGCTTCTTTTGAACGGCGCTGAATAGCTTCTTCAATCATAAGCTTTGCTATCATCTTTTTTGGATTATGCGTAAAGCTTAAAAGAACAGTTTGCGCGAACGCGAAAACATTTGAAGCTATCCAATATATACCAATACCAACCGGGAACAGGAAGGTAAAGTACGTTGAAAACAAAGGCATACCGAATGTCATGCAACCCATTGCGGGGTTTTTTGCCATCTCCGGATTTGTTTGTTTTTGCTTGAACCATGTAAAAACGCCGGTTGCAAGCGAAGAGATACCCGAAAGGATGGGTATTGCCCAAAGTTTATCAAAATGAGCTTTGTTAGGCGTTTTTCCCAAATCCAGCCCCAAAAACGAGAAGTTGAAGCTTGAGATTTTGTTAATTGATTTTGCTGAAACTTCACCTAAATGTTTAACGATATCATTGATAGTTGCTGTACCTAAATTAATTTTGTTGCTTGTATCAAAGGCTTGGAAGTAGCCTGTTATTGTTGATTTCAGTATGTTCATATCGGTTTTCGGCGTATCATGCAGATACTTCATCAGATCGCTGATTCTATGGATATTTTCGATGACCGCCAACTGCAACGTTCTGCTTTTTGCGAGTTTTGGGAAAATATCAATTAGTACCGATGTAAGCGCTGTAATGTCCGCCGGCGTAATTTGAAGCGCATATTTCAGCGGATTGTAAATAACTCCGATCAAACCGAAAATAATCGGCATTTGAATGACAAGGGGTACACAGCCCGCATTCATTGGGTTGTGGCCTTCTCTTTGGTAAAGAGCCTGCGTTTCCTCTTGAATTTTTTTGCTGTCGCCTTTGTATTTTTCCTGGATCTTGCGAAGTTTTGGCTGAAGACGCTGAGTTTTTGCTGTGCCCTTTTGCGTAGTGATTGAGGTAGGGAACATTAGCAAACGGGCAAACAATGTAAATAAAATCAGTGCGAGGCCGTAATTGCCGACAGTATCAAAAATAAATTTCAGTATAAAACCGAAAGGTACGCCCAAAATATCATAAATGGCGTTCATTATGCGTCCTCCGTGTCAAGAATCACCTTTTTTTGGGCGGAACCGGGTCATAGCCGCCGGGAAAAAGAATGTTGCAGCGCAACAGGCGCAGCAGGGCTAAAATACTCCCCTTAAAAGCACCATGAACTTCAATAGCCTCGTAGGCATATTGAGAGCAAGTGGGGTAATACCTGCACATATCCGGCAGGCGAGGAGAAATATATTTTTTGTAAAACCTGATAAATGCGAGAAATGCTTTTTTCATCTTAAATCACATTGGTTTTTATTATGCCCGCAGCTTGTAAATGCTCCTGCATAACTTGTTCGATTTGTGTGCTTTTTAGGAATTTGGCTTTGTGTCTCGCAACAAAAACAATATCCCAACCACCGTTGCAAAGGGGTGCAACACCACGGTAAGCAGCTTTTATGATTCTGCGGCAGCGGTTACGCTCCACGGCACAGCCTAACTTTTTCCCGGTAGTTATCCCGATACGGCAAATTCCCGCGCGGTTTTTCAATACATAGGTAACCAACGCAGGATTTGTTTGTGTTTTGCCTCGCCCGTAGGCTCGGCGAAAGTCACTGTTTTGCTTAAGCGTTATTATTTCCGGCAAAGCAATCAATCCGTCCGCTTTAAGGTATTGAAAATATAATTGTGCGCGATTTTTAGTAAGAAAGCATCTTTCTGCCCTTTGCCCTGCGGCGAGCGAGAACCTTGCGACCGTTTCTGTCAGCCATTCTTTTGCGGAATCCGTGTTCCATATTTCTATGACGCTTTTTTGGTTGATATGTTCTAATCATTGTCTAACCTCCGTTCAAATCAATATATCCAACTACCATCACTTAAAGTGAAAATTGTAGATTGCATTCTTTATTGCACCTTGCAAAGCAATATTATATAACATTGCGCGGGGCAATGTCAATCATTTTTTTTGCTCGACAAATCAAATAAAATCGTACTAATTCAGCTTTTTTTCTTGAATTTATCAACGCAATGCAGTACAATATTTTAACATCACAAATGGAGGCTGCTTTTGACTTTGATAAAAAATATCATATTCGATATGGGCGGAGTCTTATTAGATTTTAATCCGTCCGTATCGCTAAGAAAATACTTTACCGACGAAGAAGATATTTCGCTGCTTTTTAAAGAAATTTTCTTAGGTCCCGATTGGTCAAAACTTGACAGAGGCACCTTAACGGTTGAAGAAGCCGTTGAACGCGCATGCCAAAATTTGCCGGAACGGCTTCATGCCCCTATTCGCCTTCTTATGGATAACTGGGCACAGGAGATGCCACCGATTGAAAAAATGTATCCGTTGGTTGAAGAGCTCAAAAGCAAAGGATACAAAATATATCTATTGTCAAACGCTCCGCTCAATTTTCATACCTATCGTCAAAAAATTCCGGGGGTAGAGTTTTTTGACGGATTCATTGTTTCCTCCGACTGGCTAACGGTTAAACCCGAACGCAGGATTTATGAAATCCTGTTTGAGCAGTTTTCTTTAGTTCCTCAGGAGTGCTATTTCATTGACGACCTCAAGGTGAACATCGAAGGCGCCGCTGCCGCTGGCATGAACGGCCACTGTTTCGACCACGGCGATGTTGATATTCTGCGCGAAGCACTCTTGCATGAAGGAATACTTAAGTCCCTATGATTTTACTGGCAATAAACGCAATGAAATTCCCTAATCCATCATCTACAATCTAGCCTCTAACATCTAGAATCTATAATTGGGGTGGCCTATGTCCTGTTTTTCCAAAGTGCTCAGCAAGACCCCGGAGTACCAAAGCATTTCAATCGGATTAAAAAGACACCGGCTGCCTATGGGCGTGCTGGGGCTTTCTCATATCCATAAGGCACATTTAATTGGCGCTTTGCATGATGATTTTGAACGCAAAGCGATTGTTATTACGACGGATGAAGCCCAGGCATCCCGCATGGTCAGCGATTTGAAGGACATGGGGCAAAATGCTTTGCTCTACCCTGCCAAAGATTTTTCTTTTCGCTCGACCGAGGGGCAGTCAAGGGAATACGAGCATATTCGCCTGGGCGTGCTCGGCAGCATGCTTGAAGGCAATTTTGATGTTGTTGTCTGCTCGGTTGAAGCCGCGCTGCAATTGACAATTCCGCCGGACAAACTAAGCGCAAACAGCCTCACGCTCAAGGTTGGCGACAACATACGTCTTGAAGACCTCAGCGCAACACTGCTTCATGCCGGTTATGCACGGTCGCAGCAGGTAGACGGACTTGGGCAATTTGCTTTAAGAGGCGGAATATTAGACTTCTTTCCGCCATCCTGCGCTTTCCCCTGCCGGCTTGAACTTTGGGGCGATAATATTGACTCCATTTCATCCTTTGATACCGAAACACAGCGCAGTATTGAAAGCATCGGCAAAACAAGAATAACACCCGCAAATGAAATTCTTTGCGGCGAAAACGATAGTTTTTCGGAACTGATTGAGGACCACCTGCTTTCACTCAAAGGCAAAGGGTCTGCCAAAACAAGGGTTTCGCTCATAGCCGACATTGACCGCCTTCGTTCCGGTGTACGTCTCTCTTCTTTTGATCGCTACATGCCGCTTGTATATCCGGAAAGTGCCGGCATTTTTGATTATGCCCGTGATGCCTTGCTGTTTGTAAGCGAAAGTTTTGCGGTGAAAGAACGCGCCGCTGCCTGTGAAAAGATTTTGCACGAAGAGATAAAGTCTTATTTTGAGGAAGGCGTGCTCTGCAAAGGGCTTGACCGTTTTACTTACACCTGGCCGCAGATTCTAAGGCAATACGAAAAGAATGATACCTTATATTTAGATAACCTGCCGCGAGGCAGCTTTGATACGCCTGTCAATGACCTGATAACCATGAGTGCCCGCCAGCTTTCGCCTTGGAACGGCTCATTCTCCTTACTGCTTGATGATATCCGTCCGCTTTCGGAAAAGAAAGACCATGTCAGCGTTATTATGGCCGGCAGCGAAAAAGCTGCCCGCTCACTAAGCGGCGACTTGGAAAACGAGGGTTTGCGAAACTTGTTTTTCGCGTCCCCGCCCGCCGAATTTCCAAGCGGAATCATTTCCGTTCTGCCCGGCGGGCTATCGGCCGGCATGGAATACCCTTCGGCTAAATTTACCCTGATTACCTATGGCACCCGTTCAGCCGCTCCTCAAACCAGTTCCCGCCGCAAAAAGGATAATGCCGCGAACTTTTTCAGCAGCCTTGAAGAGTTGCACAGAGGCGACTACATTGTGCATACAATCCACGGCATCGGCATTTATGAGGGCATCGCTACACTCGAAGCGAACGGAACCGTAAAAGACTATATAAAAATCAAATATGACAAGGGCGATATTCTGTATGTCCCCGTAACACAGCTCGACCAAGTATCAAAATATATCGGCCCGCGAAGCGATGATAGGCCGGTAAAACTGAACAAACTCGGCGGTAAAGAGTGGCAAAAAACCCGCTCCCGCGTACGGGCAGCTGTTAAAGACATGGCGCAAGAGCTGATTGTTCTCTATTCCAAGCGCAAGGCTATTAAAGGGTTTGCCTTTTCGCCGGATATTGACATGCAGAATGATTTTGAGCTGCGGTTTGAATACCAGGAAACCGACGACCAGCTGCGCTGCATAGATGAAATTAAGCATGATATGGAAAAGCCCTACCCGATGGACAGGCTGCTTTGCGGCGATGTCGGCTTCGGCAAAACCGAGGTTGCCCTGCGCGGAGCCTTTAAATGCATTGCTGACGGCAAACAGTGCGCAATTCTTGTACCCACCACTATTTTGGCATTGCAGCATTACCAAACCATTAAAAAAAGATTTGAAGGTTTCCCGATAGAAGCCCATATGCTTTCCCGCTTTTGCTCCCCTGCGCAAACAGCAAAATCACTCAAAGAACTGAAACGCGGCAGCGCAGATATTGTAGTGGGCACACACAGGCTAATCTCGAAGGATGTTCAGTTCCACGATTTGGGGCTTATCATCGTTGACGAGGAGCAGCGTTTCGGCGTTGCGCAAAAAGAAAAGCTGAAGGAGCTTTTCCCCGCCGTTGATGTTTTAACTTTAACCGCCACACCAATCCCCCGCACCTTAAACATGGCGATGTCCGGCATACGGGATATGTCCGTGCTGGAGGAAGCGCCGCAGGACAGGCACCCTGTGCAAACCTATGTTATTGAACACAGCATGGAAGTGCTGGCACAGGCGATGACAGCCGAGCTGCGCCGCGGCGGGCAGGTTTATTATCTGCACAACCGCGTTGAAACAATTGACAAAGCGGCGGCAAAAATAAAAGAATATTTACCCGATGCCAGGATAGCCATTGCGCACGGCAAGATGGACGAGGATGAATTGAGCGATACCTGGCGCAGGCTGATTGAAAATGATATTGATATTTTGGTTTGCACCACTATTATCGAAACCGGCGTTGATGTGCCGAATGTTAACACCTTGATTATTGAGGACGCCGAGCGTATGGGGCTCGCGCAGCTCCATCAAATAAGAGGACGCGTCGGCCGTTCCTCCCGCCGGGCAAGCGCGTATCTTACCTTTGTCAGAGGCAAACAGCTTACTGAAATTGCCACCCGCCGCCTGAGTGCAATCCGCGAGTTCACGGAGTTCGGTTCCGGCTTTAAAATTGCCATGCGCGATTTGGAGCTGAGGGGCGCCGGCAATATTCTCGGCGCACAGCAGCACGGTCACATGGAATCGGTCGGTTATGATATGTATTTGAATATGCTCGCGCAGGCGGTCAGCGAAGAACGCGGCGAAAAGCCGATAGTGCCTGAAAAGGCGTGCTTGATTGACCTGCAAATAGATGCCTATATCCCCGAGGAATATATTGAAAGCGTGCCGCAAAAACTTGCGATGTACCGGCGCATTGCGGATATCCGCAACAAAGAGGATGCCGACGATGTTATTGACGAGCTTATCGACCGTTTCGGCGAGCCGCCCGCCTGCGTGCAGGGGCTTGTATCGGTTGCTCTGCTGAGAAGCTCGGCAACAGCGCACGGAATATATGAAATCGGTCAAAAGGCAGATCAGCTTTTGCTCTATATTGATGATTTGGATATGAACAAGATTACCCGCCTTGGGCAGAGAATGCGCGGCAGAATAAAAATAAGCTCGGCAGGCAAACCGCATATTTCGGTTAAGGTGCATTCCGGCGATGAACAGCTCGAGCTGCTGACAAGGATTTTTAATATTTTAAGCGGCGGGAACACGCAGTGATTGAATAAATTTGGCATTGAATAAACTACGGCCTCAAAACGATATGTTTTCGTTTTGAGGCCTTTTGTAAATATTTTCTTATTGTTAATAGTTTGCCGCACTTGTCACCCCGGCCACATACTTGAGGCTTACGCAGTGAAGGATCTTTTCAAGAGTCCTCGTTCTATTCGGAATGACCTAAAATACGCCAAGCTATATTTTCAGGTTAATATCTTCCGTAATTTTGTATCGCCGCCATAACGGTTCTCATGCTCGTAAGAAGCGAGCCATTATTTATTGAGCCGGCTGTTCTAAGGCAGACGCCGCGGATATCATCTTCACGTGCCATTTCGCAGTCTCTTTTTACCTCTGCGATAATTTTCGCCTCATCATTACTCATAAATGTAAACGGGGCAAGCTGGCCTTCAATTAAAGTGTTTTTCATATATTTTCTAATTTCAGATATCATCACCGTTGGTCCAAAATTGCATTCGTTAATCCCTACCCTTGCCAAAAGAGGCAAAAGATGACCCATTGCAGAATCCGAATGTTGATAACGGTCATCCTCAGGTAGCGGCGATGTCTTTTCAAACACCTTTTTTAATATAGGGTAGCCAAACAGTTCATACATATCGGGTGTTAATAAACAACAGTTGTCATCGGCAAAAGCAAAGCCATGAGGAAAATTGTCCTGCGTGTACCCCGCTTCTTCAATAAATATATCGATGTAATCTATAATTACTTTGCTAATTGTCTCGCTGAACCGCCTTGCCAAATCAGGTTCGTCATAGATCAAGAAAGCCAGGTTTTCCACGCCAAAAATTGATGTTGCAAGCGTTACAGGCCCGCGTATACTATGAAACATTGATGGCTTAACACCATAATTTTCAAACAGAAACTTCTTCTTGCTCTCCCAATTTGGGGGCAAAATAAAGCTTCTTAAATCCAACTTTTCAATTCGGTTAAGCAGTTTTTCAAGTTCCTCCGATGAATTGCAATTACCCTTCAGCCATTCCGAATTGCCATCAAAAAGATATTCGCCGCCAAACACCTCGCCAATCCTGCGATATTCGGGCAATCGGTTTTCCTCTTTTTTGAAATGCTCGGGTAAAAGCGTTCTTCCAACAATTTTTAGTGCCTTTTCATTATATCTTTTATTAAGCTCAATTCTGCGTTCAACAGGCGTGTGCCCCCATGGATTACCTTCCTCGCCAAGTTCGGCAAAAACGCATTCTTGGCTCATTCTGATACCCATCGCCACCTGCGGCGCAGCTTTGCTAAAGCATCTATCCTCGTGAGCCTTCTCGTCATCAGCCCAAAACTGGTCAATATCAAGGTCAAGCATCATTTTCGCCCCCATTTATAATTTTACAATTTCCAAGTCTATCACGGTTTGCTATGATTTACAATAATTTTAGTATTGATTTAATGATGATTTTTCTTCTTGACAGTTAACTTGCAAAACAATATACTTGAATGGAAATAACCGCGTGGATTTTTCTTTAAATCATTTAAAAATATAGAGGTTTAAGGTGAAGCTATGAAATTCAAACAAGTAATTTGCATTTTTCTCTCGATAATAATCCTTTCAGGCTCTGCCGGTATTTCATTGGCCGCTTACGCAGTAACAGACACAGCGGAAGTCAGCTTAACAGGGCAATCAGCCATCAATGGTTTTGAAATTTATAATGGTGTTCTTGTTAAATACAGCGGGTTAAGCAGTAATGTTGTCATACCAACCGGTGTTACAAGAATTCGGGGGCTTGCGTTTGCTGACTGTCCAAACGTTATGCGAATTTACATTCCGGCCAGTGTAACAGTAATTGAAAAAAATGTATTTTTTAGTCTTAAAAGCCCTCACGAAATTAATATTGATATTGACAGCGGAAATAAAAATTATACCATCGAAGACGGTGTGGTATTTGATAAAGAAAAAACAAGGCTTATTCTATGTTCAGCTAAAAAAATCGGGAAGTATAGCATCCCAAAAACCGTAATAAATATTGAGGATAACGCTTTTTTAGGGTGTAAAAATCTTACAAATATCGAAATCCCAAAGAGTGTCACAAGTATTGGGTCAAACGCGTTTATGGCCTGCACAAAACTTACTGATGTTGCGATACCAACCAGTGTCACAAGTATGAATTTTAGTGCCTTTGAAGGAACTCCCTGGCTTGTGAATTATCCGAATGATTTTGTTGTTGCCGGCAATGGGATTTTATTGTGCTATAAAGGTTCAAAAAAGAATGTAAAAATCCCGAACAATGTTAAAAGCATAGGTGCACTGGCGTTTTCAAATTGCAATGAACTTGAAAGCGTGGACATACCCATCAGCGTCACAAGTATCGGGGATGAAGCGTTTTATGTGCATATTTATGATGATTTAGAAGGCAATATCTTTATAAGTAAACTTACAAATGTTTCTATGCCAGCCAGCATTACAAGCATTGGTGATGAAGCCTTCTTAGAATGCCAAAAGCTTTCAAACATCAGAATTCCAGCAAGCGTTACAAGTATTGGTAATAGAGCCTTTAAAGGATGCCAAATACTTCCAAACATCGAAATTCCCGACAGCGTTACATTCATCGGTGGCGGAGCCTTTGAAGAGTGCGGAATGCTTTCAAGTATCAAAATTCCGGACAGCGTTACAGGCATTGGTGACAGAACCTTCTACGGGTGCCAAAGTCTTACTAGTATTAAAATTTCTGAAAACATTACAAGCATCGGTGATGATGCATTTTTCGGGACTCCCTGGTTTAATAATTTTAAGGACGATTTCGTTGTGGCCGGCAATCACATCTTAGTCGGTTATAAAGGCACCGAAACAAAAGTAAAAATACCGACCAATGTAAAAAGCATAGCAGACGGTGCGCTGAGCGATCTTAAAAATATTACAGATGCAACAATTCCAATCGGTATAAAAGCAATTAGCAATTATATGTTTTCCGAATGCCGCAAATTGCAACGCGTAAGTATCCCACGCAGTGTTACGGTGATTGGCAAAGGAGCATTTAGTACATGCGTTCGTTTAACAAACATTATTCTGCCGGACAGTATTAAGGTGATTGGGAAATCCGCATTTGATTTTTGTGGTCTTGAAAGGATAAATATACCAAAAGGGATAAAAGCAATCGAAGCCGATACATTCTTTTTCTGCACAAATCTAAAAAGCGTGAGTATCCCGAACAGTGTTAAAACAATCGGTTCGAATGCATTTTCAAACTGTAAAACCCTTATCAGCGTAAATATTCCGGGAAGCGTAACAAGCATAAGCAACAACGCATTTTCTTCTTGCTGGAAACTTTCTTACGTTACAATTGAAAACGGTGTGAAAAGTATAGGCCACTCCGCATTTGAAAGCTGCTGGGTTCTTAAAAGCATAACTTTACCAAACAGTATTGAAACAATTGACAAGTTTGCCTTTATTAATGGCACGAGTCTGAATAATATTACAGTTGACAGTGGCAATAAAAACTTTTCCAGCCTGGACGGTGTTTTATATAACAAAGGAAAAACATCTCTAATCCTTTGTCCGGCAAAAAAAAGCGGAAAACTTGTTATACCTAAAACCGTAACGACGTTAGAAGACTATTCGTTTTATTTGTGCAAAAATCTTAAAAATATTAAAATTCCAACAAGTGTCACAAACATTGGGTACAATGCATTTTCGTGGTCAGGCTGGCTTGAAAATTATCACAGTAAATTTGTCGTGGTCAATAATATTTTAATTGATTACAACAGTTTCGATAAAATCGTCAGCATACCAAGGCGCGTCAAAATTATCTGGAAAGGCGCGTTTGATTTGTTTAATATCCTTACCATCGTGAAAATTCCAAACAGTGTAACAAAAATTGAGGACTTCGCGTTTTATAACAGCAAGGTCGAAAATGTAATTATTCCAAGCAGTGTTACAAGCATCGGAGAAAAAGCCTTGGTTTCCGAAAATAATATTATTAAAATCTATTGTCCGGCAGGCTCCTTTGCCGAAGCGTATGCAAAGCGAAACAATCTACCATACAGCAACGATTTATGGACTGCAAAAAAAATGTTATACTCCGGAAATAAAATAGTAGTTATTGGGTTATTTTCTTTGTTAATGGCGGTCATATTTATTGCGGCAATTGTACTGATTAAAAAACGTAAGAAAAAAATGAAAAAGGAAGCAATCATATGAAACCTACCGAAATGATGTTTTTCTTTGATACCGAGGATTTTACCTCCAACCGCAGCGCGGACGCGATAGTCGACCTCGCCGGAATCATGACGGATGAAGGCGTAACCGGCCACTTCGCCATTGTCGGACTGCTCGCCAAACAGCTTGAAAACTGGGGC
>CAYNMU010000016.1:0-4959 GCA_964398395.1 uncultured Eubacteriales bacterium | reverse complement strand
AACCGGCCACTTCGCCATTGTCGGACTGCTCGCCAAACAGCTTGAAAACTGGGGCAGGACAGATGTTATTGACGCTTTGAAGCCGCATATTATCGGCACACATACCTACGGGCACAGCCTGCACCCAGATATCTGTGAACAGACAGATTTTGAAGATTTCGGCGAAGCGTATTCCACCGTTGCCGGCTATGAGGACGAAGCGATTTCGCTCATCAAGCACATGACAGGCACGGACAAAATCATGTTTGCCTGCCCGCCCGGCGATTCGAAAAGCTATGCCGCGATGTATTATTACGCCGACAGGGGTATCCCCTTTTATTGCGACACCGTTATTTTCGACAAACGCTGTAGTCCGCTGACCTACTGCAACGCCGAACATATCCCCTACAACGGCTCGTTCGAAAGTGTTTTTTTGAACCGCCCGAAGAACACAAACGAAGATTTGCTCGACGAGCTTGCACAAAGCGAGCGGGTTATCGTTTACACCCACCCGAATATGGCAGTCAAAAGCGAATTCTGGGACTCATTGAATTATTACAAAAGCAATCTGCGCGAATTTGGCGACTGGATTGAGGCGCCCGACCGCACCAAAGCGGAAACTGCGGAATTTTATGCCGATATCCGCTCATTCGTACAGGCCGCGAAGGCCGACGAGCGTTTTGTTGTTACAAACCTGAACGAAATCCTCGCAAAAAGAAAACAGCCTCCCGTCATATCGCGCGCCATGCTGCCCGATATACGTAATAAGCTGGTTGAGTCTTTCGCGCCGCTCGAAGAGCCGTGTTTGTCGATTTCGGATGTGTTTCTTGCCGCAGTCGCGTTCATGGGCGGAGCAGAAGAGTTTATCCCCGGCAAAGCATACGGATTTTTGTCCGCGCCGCGAGGCGTAACCGAAACGGTCACGGTAGCTTCCAGCGACATCGTCAAGGCGGTGCGCACAATAGATACATCAACCTTCCTGCCGACCGAAATCCAAGTCGGCGATATGATGATAGGTCCCGCCGATTTCCTTTTCGCCGCGCTTGATGCTCTGGTCAGCCCAGAGGAGACAATCACCGTGCAGCCGAAACCGCAGCTCAATAGTATTGCGCACCTGCCGGCGCTTCCAACATTCAATCTCAACGGAACATGGGTACATCCGGCGGAAATGCGCGACAATTATCTATCGGATCGGCTGAGGCTGCAGTGCTGGACGCTGAAAAACGCTTAATCTAACTTTATTACGGATTAAGTCATTAATTCGACTTAATCCGTAATAACCCAAAGAGGTAACACACCACTTGCTTTGGCTTTGATATAAGATAACGAAATAGCATTTATTGATTTCAGCAAACACTTGTATATTTTGCAAGTGTTTTTTCATTTCAACAAACGCTTGCATTTTTTGCAAGTAATTGTTATAATGAGTAAACACAAATCACTTGTTTTGGGAAAGGAGCAACATTTATTATGAATAAATTGATTGAACGCAAAGCATATTTAGATCAGCTTTCCATGTGGCGGGAAGAAGAAATGATAAAAGTTGTCACCGGTGTACGCAGATGCGGAAAATCTACGCTTTTTAATTTGTACATACAACGATTAAAAGCTGACGGTGTGACCGACGAGCAAATCATTTTTGTCAACCTGGAGGATGAGGACTATTCGGAACTTATAGATTATAAAAAACTGCATGAGTATGTGAAAGCCCGTATCCTGAAGGATAAATGGTCATATGTATTCATTGACGAAATCCAAAATTGCAAGGATTATGAAAGAGCGATTGCAAGCCTCTATCTAAAAAAGAAACTTGATATCTACATCACAGGCTCAAACGCATATATGCTTTCGGGCGAGCTTGCGACCAAGCTCACCGCCCGATATATTGAGATTGATATGCTTCCGTTGTCCTTTTTGGAATACAGCGAAGCGGTTAAAACCCCTGACAAACGCGAACGCTTTAATCAATATATGAATATGGGCGCATTCCCTTATGCGACGGGTTTTGTGGACAATTCGCTTGCCCACAGCCAGTATTTAGAAGGGATTTATAATACCGTTCTTGTGAAAGACGTTATGACACGCGAAGGCTTGAGCGATATTACACTGGTCAAATCCATAACAAGCTTTTTGGCTGACAATGTGGGAAGCCCGGTTTCCGCCAAGAAGATTGCCGACATGCTCACCTCCAACGGTCGTCCCACGGGGTCTGCAACAGTTGATACGTATTTGGCTGCGCTAACCGACGCATACCTTTTTTACAAAGTGAACCGATACGACATCAAAGGAAAAATGCACCTTAAATCCGAAAGTAAGTATTATATCTGCGATACAGGTCTTCGGAATATGATACTCGGAACTACAAACAAGGATATAGGTCATCAAATTGAAAACATCGTTTATCTGGAACTCTTACGGCGCGGATATACAGTCAATATAGGCAAGTCCGCTCGCGACACAGAGGTGGACTTTGTTGCTGTGCGCGACAAGAAAACCGAGTATTATCAGGTTTCGGCATCCGTGTTGGACGAAAACACTTTGCAGCGTGAACTTGCACCATTTCAATACATTAAAGACAACTACCCGAAATTTCTGATTACATTGGACGATTTTACCGGCGATCATAACGGGATACCACAGGTTAATTTAATTGATTGGTTAAGTAAAATCTAATAGGATGATTCTAATACAGCGGCCTCAAAACGAATTAACGTTTTGAGGCCGTTTGTTTTATTTGATTTGCCGAGTCTCTTACTTCTTATCCTTTATTGCTGCCTGAGCCGCTGCCAAACGCGCGATGGGCACGCGGAACGGTGAGCAGGAAACGTAGTTGAGGCCGATGTTGTGGCAGAACTCAACTGTGCTTGGGTCGCCGCCGTGCTCGCCGCAGATGCCGAGCTTAATGTTTGGACGGGTCTGACGGCCAAGGTCAACAGCCATCTTCACCAATTTGCCCACGCCCTTTTGGTCGAGCTTGGCGAATGGGTCGGATTCGAAAATCTTAGTGTCATAATAAGCGCCAAGGAAGGAGCCCGCATCGTCACGGCTGAAGCCGAAAGTCATTTGGGTTAAGTCGTTGGTGCCGAAGCTGAAGAACTCTGCTTCCGTGGCGATTTCGTCCGCTGTGAGGGCGGCACGCGGGATTTCGATCATGGTGCCGACCATGTATTTCATTTCAACACCGGCAGCCGCAATGAGCTTGTCGGCGGTTGAAGTGACGATATCTTTAACGAACTTGAGTTCTTTGATTTCGCCGACGAGCGGAATCATAATTTCCGGAACAATTTTGAACTCCGGATGAGTTTTAGTGACGCTGATTGCCGCATTGATAACCGCTGTGGTCTGCATCTCGGCTATTTCCGGGTACGAAACGGCAAGACGGCAGCCGCGGTGGCCCATCATCGGGTTGAACTCATGGAGTGAGGAGATAACCGCAGTCAGGTCTTTTGATGTCATGCCGAGTTCTTTTGCTATTTCCGCTATATCTTCCGCCTTTGTCGGCAGGAATTCATGAAGGGGCGGGTCAAGGAAACGGATGGTCATCGGGCGGCCTGCAAGGGCAATGTACATTTCTTCAAAGTCGCCCTGCTGATAAGGCAGAATCTTTGCGAGCGCTGTTTTGCGGGCTTCAACGCCCCTAGCAACAATCATCTCACGCATTGCCTTGATGCGGGTGCCTTCAAAGAACATATGCTCTGTGCGGCACAGGCCAATACCTTCTGCCCCAAATTTAACTGCTTGGATGGTATCACGCGGGTTGTCAGCGTTTGTGCGGACCTTAAGGACTCTTCTGGAGTCCGCCCAGGTCATAAACCTGTCAAAGCAGCCGGAGATGGTCGCTTCAACCGTGGCAACGGCGCTGCCGTAAATCTTGCCGGTGGAACCGTCAAGAGAAATATATTCGCCTTCTTTGTATTTTTTGCCATCAAGCTCAAAATAGCCTTCTTCAGCGGCCATTTTGATTTCACCGCAGCCGGAAACACAGCAGGTGCCCATGCCGCGGGCAACAACAGCGGCGTGAGAGGTCATGCCGCCGCGAACGGTAAGAATACCCTGTGCGACTGCCATGCCTTCAATATCTTCCGGAGAGGTTTCAAGGCGGACAAGAATAACTTTTTCGCCGAGTTCGGACTGTCTGACAGCTTCTTCCGCTGTGAAGACTACTTTGCCGCAGGCAGCGCCCGGAGAAGCCGCGAGGCCGGTGCCGATTACTTTTGTGGCCGCTAGCGCTTTTGAATCAAACTGCGGGTGAAGCAGCGCGTCAAGCTGTTTTGGGTCCACGCGGAGAACGGCTTCTTCTTCCGAAATCATGCCTTCGTCAACAAGGTCAACCGCTATTTGCAGAGCGGCAGCCGCTGTACGCTTGCCGTTTCTTGTCTGAAGCATATAGAGTTTGCCGTTTTCGATGGTGAACTCCATATCCTGCATATCTTTATAATGGTTCTCAAGTCTGTTTGCGATGGAAGCGAACTCGTCATAAACCGCGGGCATATCTTCTTTGAGCTTGGAAATCTTGTTGGGGGTACGGATACCGGCAACAACATCTTCGCCCTGGGCATTGATGAGGTATTCGCCGAACAACGCTTTTTCGCCTGTCGCCGGGTCACGGGTAAAGGCAACACCTGTGCCGGAATTATCGTTCAGGTTGCCGAAAACCATCGGCTGCACATTAACAGCGGTACCCCAGGAATAGGGGATGTCGTTCATGCGGCGATAGGTGTTTGCGCGGGGGTTATCCCATGAACGGAAAACCGCTTTAACGGATTCCATCATTTGCGCTTTGGGGTCGCTCGGGAAATCGGTTCCCTTTCTCTTCTTATAAAAAGCCTTGAATTGGGCGACCATTTCTTTCATGTCCGCTGCGGAAAATTCGATATCCTGCTTAATCCCGCGGGCTTCTTTCATCTCGTCAATGATAACTTCAAAATCTTTCTTTGAAAGTTCCATAACAACGTCTGAAAACATCTGGATAAAACGGCG
>CAYNMU010000015.1:0-34511 GCA_964398395.1 uncultured Eubacteriales bacterium | reverse complement strand
TGCATCGCTGTCTATCTTACTCTGTCAAAGGTTGCATTTACTTTGTCCTTTGACCTTTGTATTATTATTACATTTTTCAATCATAAAATTGTTTACATAACATCATATTTTGATGAAAAAATTAAGAATGAGAAATACAATTAATTTTGAAATATTGTTCGATTTCCCATTGACATAAGTGTCAAACATAACTATAATTAAGTGATTTTAAAATCTCAGATTATTTTAAATTTTTTGGAATAAAATCTATAGGTGCAAGGAAATGAACAATGATGTTCACGTTCTTGCGCTTAGTTACGTAAAAATACATCTTTTTGTTTTCAGATTAGCAACTATTTTTTGTTTACGTTATTTCACATGAAATTAACTTCTGTTAATACATTGTTTCGATAAGTTAAATTGTACTTAGGAGATAAAAAAATGGATAGTCAGCCACTTTTATTATTAATAGTGTTTGTTCCTTTGATCGGGGCTTTCCTTTTGCCCCTTGCAGGAGCGCTTTCGCCTAGACTAAGAAACATGCTTGCATTGGCTTTTGTTGCTGTGCCGTTTTTACTTCTTTTATCGGCATTGCCGTCAGCAATGTCTTCCGCACCCCATTATTTTAGTATTAAGCTTCCGCTTGGTCTTAGTTTTGGCCTTTTGGCCGATGGACTTGCTGTTTTTATGGCAATGACATCCTCTTTCATTGGGCTGATAATTGTCATTTATTCCTTTGGATACATGGCGCACTATGAACATCAAAACGAATACTTCCTCTATGTTGTGCTTTTTATCGGCGCTATGATGGGCATTGTACTCACAACAGATTTGATATTCCTCTATATTTTTTGGGAAATCTCGGCAGTATGCTGTTGGCGTTTAATCGGTTTCTCCCGCGACAAAGAGTATGTACGGCGAGCGAACAAGGCTTTCCTTATTACCGGTGCCGGTGCAATTCTGATGCTTGTCGGTATAATTATAATTTATAAACAATATGGTACAACTGATCTTATGCTGTTAAAGGGCAAAAGCATTGCTGATGCCGCGGTAGCGTTGATGTTGTTTGGTATTTTTTCTAAATCTGCCACGCTTCCTTTGCATTCATGGCTCGCAGACGCAGGCATCGCGCCTTCTCCGGTTACAGCGTTGCTCCATGCTGCCGTACTTGTTAAAATAGGTGTCTATGTTTTTGCCAGGTTGTTCTTGGTAAACTTCCAGATGAATCAAGCGTGGCATACCGCAGTGCCTATTATTGCTGCTGTCAGTGCTCTTGCTGCTGCCGGTGCCGCAATTGCCGAAAATGATATGAAACGCATAATAGCTTATTCAACAGTAAGCCAAATAGGATTTATCTTTCTTGGTCTTTCAGTAGGCAGCAATCTTGCGGTTGCCGGGGCTCTTTTGTATATACTAATGCATGGCTTGGCAAAGGCAGGGCTTTTCCTTTGCGCAGGAATAGTTGAGCACAATTGTAAAACAAAGGATATACGGGAGATGGGCGGTTTGGCAAAAACTATGCCTGTTACCGCGGTATGTTTCTTTTTATGTGCGTTTTCGGTTATGGGAATACCCCCTTTCGGAGGCTTCTTCAGCAAATTCATGGTTATTAACGGAACAGTGGGCGCTGGACATCCGTGGATTGCAGTGGTTTTCCTAATTGGCGCTGTTATGACAGTTATTTACCTTCTAAGGGTATTTACCATTATTTTCCTTGGCAAGACAAAAATGGAAAATGTTAAGGAAGGCTCAAAAAGCATGATTTTCTCAGTTGTCGTTCTTGCAGCACTATCCCTTGTCAGCGGATTGTTAATATATTATCCGGCCGGCATGGTTAACACAATAGTACAACAAATGGCGGTGATAGAAAAATGGGTGAAGTAGCTATGTCAAATTTTTTACCGGTCGTAATACTGCTTCCCTCCCTTTTTGCGGTTTTTGCGCTGCTGGCGCCACTTCGCATTAAGGGCGCAAAAGAATTCGCGGTGCTGGCAGGTGCCCTCGCGAACCTGATTGCAGTCGCGTATACTTACGGCGGAAACGCCATTTTCAAAAAGGATTGGGCTGGGTTCGGCATTGATTTCTCACTGAGGCTTTACCAATTCAGCGGTTTTATTTTGATAAGCGCGGCAGTCCTTTCATTCCTCGTTGTTATGTATTCGGTTGTGTTTTTAAAAGGTAAGCAGTATACCAGGCAGTTTTACGCATCTCTCTTGATTACGCTTACACTTGTCAATGGTGCGGTTCTGGCAAACAACCTCGCGGTTTTGCTGTTTTTCTGGGAAGGCATTCTCGTCACAATGTTTGCAATGATCATGACCGGCGGTCAGAAAGCTTACAAAACTTCCGTTAAAGCGATTGTAATCGTAGGGCTTTCAGACCTTTGCATGATGATTGGCATCGGAATGTTTGCCTATGTCGCAAAGACACTAACCATGGAACACCTTCGCCTTCCGATTACCTCATGGGGTATATTTGCATTTATTTTCATGATGATCGGCGCCATTTCTAAAGCCGGTTCAATGCCTTTTCACACATGGATACCCGACGCGGCTGATAATGCGCCCATGCCGTTTATGGCATTCCTTCCGGGAGCGTTGGAAAAACTGCTCGGTATATATCTGCTTGCAAGGATATGTATTGACCTCTTTGACTTTAAACCCGGCTCGCCGATGAGTTTAATGATGATGTCAATCGGTGCTGTTACGATACTTTTCGCAGTCATGATGGCTCTTATTCAAAAGGATTTCAAACGACTTCTGTCTTATCACGCTGTCAGTCAGGTCGGATATATGATTTTAGGCATCGGCACGGCCCTTCCGGTTGGTATGATCGGCGGACTTTTCCATATGATAAATAATGCCATCTACAAATCATGTCTGTTTTTTACTGCGGGTTCTGTCGAACGTCAGGCAGGGAGCACCGACCTTAAGAAAATCAGTGGTCTCGGCAAAAAAATGCCGGTGACCTTTATATGTTTTATTATAGCCGCTGCTTCAATCTCCGGGTTCCCTCTAACAAACGGCTTTTTCTCTAAGGAACTGATTTTTGACGGTGCATTGGAAAGTGGGAAAATATTTTATATTGTCGCGGTTGTTGGTGCATTCTTCACCGCGGTTTCTTTCCTTAAACTTGGGCATGCAGCCTTTTTAGGCAAGCCAAATGATGAAATTGACAAGGTAAAGGAAGCCCCATGGCCGATGCTTGTCCCAATGATTATCCTATCCGTCGCGTGTTTGACTTTCGGATTTTGCAAATCGTGGGTTATCGCCAATTTGCTTCAGCCGGTGCTTGGCAATTTGGTGCCGGTCGGCGAAACAATCGGAGCAAAGACAAACTGGGTGCTGGTCAGCATTTCAGTTGTTGTGCTTGCGTTTTCCGTGCTGGATCACTTCTACGGCGCCAAAAAGGCAGGCAGCGGACTGAAAGCAGCGGACCATTTTCATTATGCTCCGGGGCTGCACAGCGTTTATGATATGGCGGAGAAAAAATATTTCGACCCGTATCATGTCGGAGGTTTCGCCGTTAGAGGTTTTGCAACGCTTTCAATGTGGTTAAACGATGGAATCAGTTGGATTTATGATGTTTTAATTGTTCGGATACTTGATCTGATTTCTTTAGGAATAAGGAAGGTTCACAGTGATACGCACGCCGCTTATCTGATTTGGGCGCTTGCCGGCGGCACGATTATGGCAATAATATTTTTTATTTCGATATAGAAAATATTATTTGTATTTGAAATACATTTTAGGAGGAAGTTTCGGTGCCGCTTTTATTTCTGGCAATTCCACTCGCTGCAGTAGTGGTCCTGAGTCTTGCGTTAAAGTTGCTGAACGAAAAGGTTGCGCTATGGGTTGCGATTATAATCGCCGCATGGCAGACTGTTCTGTCTGCAGTTGATATCGGTTTGTGCATAAAGCCCGGCAGCGTTTTGTCTTCAACTTACTTAGGCTTGCTTTCAATAGATAATTTAAGTGCGGTTGTACTGTTTGCAATCGGTTTAATGGCTTTTGTTTCTTTAATTGTCGTCAAATCGACGGTAAAAGAAAGCATTTTTAACTTTTCAAATATGATAATGCTCATTATGCTTGGTATGAACGGGCTGGTAATGGTAAGAGACCTGTTCAGCATGTATGTATTTGTAGAAGTTATATCCGCAGCTTCGTTTATTTTAATCGGCATTAAGAAAGGCAGAAACGGTCTTGCCGGAGCTTTCAAATATTACATGATGTCCGCGGTTGCATCGCTGATGATTTTGACATCAATTGCTTTAATATTTATGTTTACGGGCGATACCGGCTTTACAAGTGTCGCCAAATTTATTGCAGGTGCAAACGGAAAATATCCATTTGAGATAATTATAGCTTTTATACTCTTAACATTCGGTCTTTCAATTAAGTCGGGCGTTGTTCCTTTCCATACATGGGTCCCTAATGCATATTCCTCAGCTCCCGCGCCGGTTTCCGTTTTGCTTGCCGGTATCATTACAAAGGTTTCCGGCGTATATGTTCTGATGAGGGTTTTCAGAGATGTATTGCTTAAAAATCAGGCCGTAGGCCGTTTGCTGCTTATCATGGGAATTGCATCCATCCTCTTGGGCGCCCTCGCGGCAATAGGTCATAAAGATATGAAGCGAATGCTTGCGTATTCCAGTATAAGCCAAATTGGATATATAATTATAGGTATTGCGACGGGTTCACCATTAGGGTTTCTCGGCGCTCTGTTGCACTTCTTCAATCACTCAACTTTTAAATCTTTGCTCTTTGTAAATTTCACTGCTATCGAAATGAAGACCGGCGTGAGGGATATGGATCGGATGGGCGGCCTTGCGGAAAAAATGCCTGTAACAAGCGGAAGCTCCATCATTGCGTTCTTATCCACTGCGGGAATTCCACCGTTTTCCGGTTTTTGGAGTAAGTTGCTGATTATCCTCGCTGTGTGGCAGATGTCCAAATCAGCAGCTATCGTTGCTTTGGTGGCAAGTGCATTTACACTCTGGTATTTTCTGGTTCTGCAGAAGAAAGTTTATTACGGCAAGCAGGTTTCAGAAATCAGTGAGGGTAAGGAATCAACCGGCAGTATCTTAAGCGTTGAAGTTTTGCTTTCGGCAATCAATGTCGCAGTTGGCGTTGCATTCCCGTTTATCCTTGTCTATCTGCACAACACTGGAATAATTTAGGAATAATTTTAATTATCACGATGTAATTTTTTGGTTAGACGGTTCTTTATTGTAAAAAAACGACAGAAGGTGAGTTCGGTTTGAATCTTACGGTGATTATTATCCTACTTACAGGGATGATTGTTTGCGCGGTGGCATGCGTTGTTTTTAGCAACCTTGTTAAAGCAGGTGTTGCAATGGCAGCTACCAGTGCTATACTATCAATTGTAATGTTTATGCTAAAAGCTCCGTTGGCGGCTGCTTTTGAGCTTTCCGTCTGCGCGGGGCTGATTCCTGTTATTTTCATAAGTACAATCAGCATGACCAACATCAAGTCAAAAGAAGAAATTGAAGAGCAGAAAAAGGAAAGGAAAAAGAAATTTCTGCTTTTTCCGGTTTTTCTTATTATTCTTGCCGCCGCGATATTGGCCCTTATGTGGCCGTATATCGTTGATTTTTCCCGTTCTTATATTATTCCGGTGTTTACTGGGAATGTAAGAGATATTCTTTGGAACAATAGGCAAATTGATTTATTGGGTCAAATCATCATTATTCTTGCGGGCGTTTTCGGTGTCATCATATTTTTCAAGGAGAGTGTTGAAGAATGAGCCTACTTTTTGCTATTTTTATTGTTTCGGTAGTTCTGATTTTTGCAATAGGCATTTACAGCCTGCTCGTTACACACAACCTGATGCGTATTTTAATTTCAATTGAAATTCTGACGAAAGCTGTTACGCTGCTTCTTATTGTCGCTGGGTACGTTTCAAAGAATATGGCAATGGCGGAAGCTTATGTTATAACTGTGATTATCATAGAGGTTGTTCTTATGGCCGTGGCCACAGGTTTGGTTCTTGGATTATTCCGGGCAAACGGAACGCTGGATACGCGCAAAATGAATCGTTAGTTTTCGGCCTTATAGAGGATTTTAAACGGAGGATAAATATGAGTACTTTTTTGCTGGCGCCGCCAATTGCTTTTTTAATATTTCTTGTTTTATCTGCTAGTATTTCTTTAACTGGAAAGCTTGTTGCAGCTAAAGGCGTTGAATCTCCCGGCAAAACAAAATCATACGCTTGCGGCGAGGATATGCCTGAAAACAAGGGTCAGCCCGAGTATTCGCAGTTTTTTAAATTTGCGTTTTTCTTTACACTGATGCATGTTGTCGTTTTAATTGTTGCCACAGATCCGTCGGGAATTTCGTTGATGTCAGGGCTTTATTTAATTGTAACAGTTGCATCGCTGTTTATGCTGTTTAGGAGATAGAAAAATGATTGCAGATAAAATATTAAATTGGTCAAGAATAAAATCACCTTGGATAATTCACTTTAATTCAGGCGCGTGTAATGCATGTGATATTGAAGTGCTTGCTGCGCTCACGCCAAGATATGACCTTGAACGCTTTGGCATACAATTAAAGGGTTCCCCAAGACATGCGGATGTGCTTATTTGTTCCGGCCCTGTGACTTTGCAGCAGAGAGACCGGCTGATTATGATATACGAGCAGATGACAGAACCAAAGTTTGTTGTTGCGGTTGGTACATGCTCATGTTCAACCGGCGTGTTTGAAGGCTGCTACTGTGTCTTAGGCGGTGTTGATTCGGCAATACCGGTTGATGCGTATATTCCGGGATGCCCGGTAAAGCCGGAAGCTATTATTGACGGTGTTGTAAAACTTCTTGGAAGTATTAAGAAATAATTTGGAGGGAAATGTTTTGGAAAAAGAAACTTTGGTATTAAAAAAATTAACCGGGGCGTTTCCCGGTCTTGAAGGTGCCGGAGTAATACCGGTTGAGAGAAGAATATTTATTGATATACCTTCCGATATTTTTATGGATGTCATAAAATACACTTGTGTAGAACTGAAATTCGACCACTTATGCACCATAACCGGGCTTGATGCAATTGATTATTTCGAGTTTATTTATCACATTTCAAACAATGACGGTATTGTTTTGAATCTGAAACTCAGAGCTCCGAAAGAAAATCCGGTCATAGACTCTGTTTTGCCGCTGTATGACGGCGCCACTTTCTATGAATTGGAACTTGAAGGCATTTTAGGTGCGGAAGTCACCGGACTTCCGAAAGACAGACAATATCCGTTGCCTGACAGCTGGCCGAAGGGACAATATCCACTTCGCAAAGATTGGTCAGCGGACAAATTGCAAAATAATTTGCAAGGGGAGTGTTAGTATGGGCAAAATGGTTATTCCTTTAGGTCCCCAGCATCCCGCACTTGAAGAACCCGAAAGCTTTAGTCTGCTGCTGAAAGGCGAACGTGTCGCCGCGGCGACAGTAGCGCTCGGGTATAACCATAGAGGCATGGAAAAAGCCTGCGAGAGCAGGACGTATGTTCAGAATATATACCTTTTAGAGCGCATATGCGGCATCTGCTCTCATTCGCATTCAACATGCTATGTTCAGACCGTTGAAACGCTTGCCGGGCTTGAAATTCCTAAAAGAGCGTTGTATCTTCGTGCGTTAATCGGCGAACTTGAAAGAGTTCACAGCCATTTGCTTTGGCTTGGCGTAGCGGGACATGAAATCGGCTTTATGACACTCTTTATGTATGCATGGAAAGACCGCGAAGTAGTCCTTGATATACTTGAAATGCTTACGGGCAACCGCATCAATTACGGAATGAATACGATAGGCGGCGTTCGCAGGGATATTACGCCGGATCAGGCACAGGAAGTTCTGAAATGCCTTGATGTGCTTGAAGAACGAACTAATTACTATGCCAAACTTGTTACAGAAGAAAGAACAATCATCGGCAGACTTTCGGGCGTAGGAATGCTTTTAAAAGAAGACGGACTGAGATTCGGCGCTACAGGTCCGGTGTTAAGAGCAGCAGGTGTTGCGATGGATATCCGTAAAGACGATCCATACGGTATTTATGCGGATTTGGATTTTAATGTTGCGACTGATGAACATGCAGATGTTTACGGAAGGGCAATTGTCAGAGTTACCGAGCTTATTGAAAGCTACAAAATATGCCGTCAAGTGATTAAAGAGATGCCGGACGGACCGATTGTTGTTAAAGCACCAAGTAAAATTCCTGCAGGGGAGGCTTTTTCCCGCTATGAAGCGCCGAGAGGCGAGGATATCCACTACACACGCTCAAACGGTACAGATAAACCTGACCGGGTAAAGGTTCGTGCGCCAACGCTTGCAAATCTTGCAGCTATAACCCATATGATCGAGGGCGGTTATCTGGCCGATGTTCCAATTATCATCGCGGCAATAGACCCGTGTTTCTCCTGCACGGACAGAATGATAAAAGTGATTGATTCATCCTCCGGCAGAGAAAATATGTTTGATTGGGCAGGGCTTCGCAAATACAGCATGGAATGGTACAGTAAGCAGGGCATTGATTTTAAGAATATTAATGCTTTCAGGAAGGAAGATTAAAAGGCATGGTTCTTACCTTGTTTTATATCCTGATTTTCCCAGGATTCCTTTTTCTCAGCGTTATTTCATTGGTTTTTGAGCTGATTGACAGGAGACTTTACGCAAGGCTGCAAAATCGTGTTGGACCGCCATGGTTTCAGCCGCTTGCAGACTTTATTAAGCTGTTGTCAAAAGAAAGTATTGTGCCTAAAGAAGCCGATTCGCGCATTTTTAGGATAATCCCTGTTTTTGCGCTTGCAGCAACCGCGACAGCTTTCATGTATATTCCGATGTGGGGATTAAAATCGCTGTATCCTTTTGCAGGGGACCTGATAGTTGTTCTCTACTTCTTGACAATACCAACATTGACCTTCTTTCTCGCGGGCTGGTTTTCCTCTTCGCTTTACGCCGAGCTCGGCGCGATAAGGGTTATGACGCAGTTTTTCGCGTATGAAGTGCCGTTGTATATGTCCATTCTCGGTCCGGCGCTCCTTGCGGGAACATGGTCAATCAGCGGCGTAACAAGCTATTATCATATGCATCCGCTTTTAGCATTAGTCAATATTCCGGGGCTGGTCGTCGCGCTCTTCGCTACGCAAGGCAAACTGGAAAGAGTGCCTTTTGACATTCCTGATGCTGAAACCGAAATTGTCGGCGGAACCTTTACCGAATACAGCGGTCGATTTTTGGCCATTTTCAGAATGGCAATTGACTTTGAACTTGTCGTTATGTCAGCGCTTATTGCCGCTGTTTTCTTTCCTGTATTCATTCCTTCAAATCCGATTCTCGGCTTTTTAGTGTTTTTGGTAAAACTGCTTATTGTTCTGTTTTTACTGACATTGATGCGTACCGCTTTGGCAAGACTCAGGATTGACCAAATGATTAATTTCTGCTGGAAAGTGCTCGCGCCGTTTTCACTTTTGCAGATATTGATTGATTTGATAGTTGGAGGGGTTATAAAGGCATGAAATCTGTAGGCAGAATAGTTCCTTACCTTTTAAGCATGCTTGTAAAAAAACCCAATACAATCATGTACCCGTTTGTACCGGCTGTAGTAGCGGATAATTTCAGAGGTGCATTGAAATTTGACAAGGAAAAATGTATCGGGTGCAAGATATGTGAGCGTGTCTGCCCTTCCGATGCCATAGAAATCGAAAAGGTGGTCGATAAACAGTTCAAAGCCATTGTACTAATGGATAAATGCATTTTCTGCGGTCAATGTGTTGACTCCTGCCCCAAGGATGCGTTGGAAAACACAAAAACCTTCGAACTTGCCAGTTTGAACAGGGAATCCATGAGGGTGGAAATATAAGTGAAGGATTTATATGACTTTCTGATTGACAGGCTGCGGGGTGTAAAAAAGCTTGCGGTTTTAGGCGCAGGATCAGTATTGAGGGCGGATGACGCTGCAGGTGTAATGGCTGTTGAAAATTTAATGGCGGATTGCAGCGTAGATAAATATCCGAATGTCAGGTTTTATTTGGGAGAAACAGCACCGGAAAACTACAGCGGTAATATCAGAAATTTTTGCCCTTCACACATTTTAATTATTGATGCTGCGGATTTAGGGCAAAATCCGGGCGATATTGTTGATATTAACCCCAACACAGTTGGCGGTCCTACATTCTGTTCTCATATGCTTCCGCTTAAAATCATGATTGATTATCTGATTAGTGAAACAGGCACTGCGGTTACTTTGCTTGGTATTCAATTCAAAAATATCGCTTTTGATACGGCTATGACAAGGGAAATACGGGAAGCGGTTGATGAAGTTTGCGAAACACTTAAAAAAGTAATAGACGACCTTTTTTAGGAAAACAGAAGTTTAACCGGCATTGTTGTTACAACAGTGCCGGTTTTTAATAGGTTTAAAGTATAATTAAGCTTCAATAAAAGTCTATTTAAAATTATCGCCTTTTAGCTGGTATGGCATAACTGAAACGACTATATGCTTATGCTTGAGCAATTCCTTTTCAATGAAGTGAGTTGTATGGTTGTGCATAATGTTATGCCATCTTTTGCTGACCATAAATTTTGCAAGAATAACAGTAACAATATCTCCCTTATTCAAACCGAATTCTTTTGATTCTATAAAATTCAGCAGCGGTTCGGCTATTTTTCGGTAGGGCGATTGCACAACTTTTAAAGGAATATCAATATTAAATTTTGCATACCTTTCCTGAACATGTTTAACAGTCTCACCGTCAATTGCTATTGTAAAGGCTGTTATCTTTGATTTATCTTGAATAGTCAACGCATATCTTAAGGCACGCATACTGGTCTTATTAACGCTTTCAATTGGAACAATAACATGATTATTGTAGATTACTTTTTTTGTATTAAAAATCTCAAATTCTTCGTCTTCAAGATGAAGCTGGGTTTTTACTGATTCGTAGTGTTTCTTCGAGTTATGCATCAGGTAAACAAGTATTGGGATTAATAAAATAACAATCCAGGCACCGTCTTTGAACTTTTCACTACCAATTATGAGGACAGTTATCAAGGTTACCAAAGCGCCAAAACCGTTAATAAACGCTTTTAACTGCCAGTGTTTACCCTTGTGTTTACGCCAGCGTACAAACATGCCGGTTTGAGAAAGAGTAAATGAAATAAAAACACCGACGGCATATAGACTTATCAGCAGCGTAACTTTTGCGTTGAAAATGATTACCAAGAAAGAAGCAACGACGGAAAGAACAATGATTCCATTATCATAAGCCAGTTTATCGCCGCGCATACTCAGCTGACGTGGAGCATACCCATCTCTTGAAACAATGGATATTAACATTGGAAAATCAGCGAAAGCTGTGTTAGCCGCAAAAATAAGAATTAGAAAAGCGGTAACGGTTAGAAAATAATACATAATTGTGTTACTGCCGAAAATTTGCTCGGCCATAAGCACCAGCATTGACCTTTCGCCGGGAATAACCTGAAATTTATTTGCTAATATTGATGTTCCGCCGAAAAGAAATAATATGATTACACCTAATGATAACAGAACTTTGTTGGCGTTTTTTGCTGATGGCGGTTTAAAATTCGGAACAGCATTGCTGACGGCTTCAACACCGGTTAAAGCTGTACAGCCGCTGGAAAAAGCTCTGAGCATAAGTAACAAAGTAACCGGTTGAGCTACCGATTTAATATCAGCAGGTGTTGGAACAAATCCCGTTGCAAGCCTATAGAATCCCACAACTATCATTGAACCCAAAGCAAAGATAAAAGCATATGTCGGCAGACCGAAAATTTTTGATGACTCCCGAATACCTCTTAAATTGCCTACCATTAGCATGACAATTAATAATACAGATATAGGGACGGAAAATGGTTTTAGAACTGAAAAGGCCGATGCAATTTGTTCAACACCTGAAGATATAGAAACTGCTACTGTCAGAATATAATCAACTGCTAAAGCTGCACCTGCAATAAGCCCCGGCCAAACTCCTAAATTATCCTTTGATACAATATAAGAACCACCGCCGCCTGGATAGCTTTGTATTGTTTGTCGATAAGAAAACACCAATATTGCCAACAACCCGATAATAGCGCCTGAAAGAATTGAAAGCTGACCAAAAGCCAAACCGCCAACTACTGGCAACATCACGAGAAGCATTTCCTGCCCGGCATAAGCAACCGATGATATGGCGTCGCTCGCGAGAATCGGCAGCCCCCAAATAACGCTGAACTTCTCTTTATGAATTGCTTCGTTATTCAATGGCTGCCCTATAAAAAACCGTTTTACCTTGCTCTTTAACTTACCGCTGTTCATTTTAATCTCTCCTCTGAACTGACAAAATATGCTTAACTATTTCCGTTGCACAGTCGGAATGCATACTTAAACTATTAATATTTTATACTTAAATTTCGGCAATGTCAACATATTATTAAGATTAATTTTGTTTATTATTACCAAACAAACTCTTTTAAAACTGCATAAATTCTTTCAGAAAATGTGCTGTAAATTATAAAATATAACAATGGTATTACTGCGTATAATAGGTAAGATAAAATTACAATTAAATTGACATTAAGGTGAAAGCGCAGTAATATTAAACAGTAAAAACAATAATAATTTGTCAACAGGAATTGAAAATATTAAAAGTGAGCTTTAAAAGACTATGACTGCTCTGATTACCGTTTTAGGCGTTGTACAAGGGGTAGGATATCGCCCGTTTGTTGCACGGCTTGCGCATGAATTGAATATTACCGGTACCGTTATGAACAGCGGTGGCATTGTGCGAATAGTTGCTGACGGTGAAAATGAGGCAATGGATACATTTGTCCGGAGCCTTAAAGAAAGTCAGCCTGGCGGAGCGGATGTTACGCAAATTATTACCGAATGTCTGCCGGATCAGCATTATAAAAAATTTGAAATTATACCGAGTGGAAAGAGCGCTGATGAAATACCAATGATTCTACCTGATTTGCCAATGTGCGTGGACTGCGAAAAAGAACTCAAAGACCCGCGAAACAGGCGTTATCGTTACCCATTTATCAGTTGTGTAGCTTGCGGACCCCGCTATACAATCATAAATGCTTTGCCGTATGACCGTGAAAACACCACGATGAAAAGTTTTAGCATGTGTTCTGCCTGCGGACAAGAATACACGCAAAGCGATAATATTCGATGCCATGCGCAGACAATTTCATGCCATGACTGTGGACCGCAGTTGATTTTACCATTACGGGATGCTGTTTATCAAAAGCAAGAGGCACTCGAAAAAGGGATTGAAATCATAAAGCAAGGAAAAGTTCTTGCTGTTAAGGGCGTTGGCGGCTATCAATTTGCTTGTTTGCCGTCCGATACTGAGGCAGTGGAAAACTTGCGTTTGCTAAAGCACAGGGATAAAAAGCCTTTCGCTGTTATGTTTCCGAACTTGGGTACAATTAAAGAAAGTTGCGAAGTTAGTGCGCAGGAAGAAAGATTGCTAATTTCTGCTGCCAGACCGATTGTTTTGCTGAACAAAAAAAAGAACTGTTTTTCTAAAAGCGTAAGCGGGGAGAGCCGTTTCATCGGCGCTTTTATAGCATATACACCTCTTCACTTTCTTTTAACGGATGCCTGCGGGCCGCTTGTAATGACCAGCGGTAACTTGACTTCAGAGCCGATCATTACAAATGATGATGCAATGTTAAAACTGTGCTCACCTTATCTCGGAGGAGTTTTGTATAACCTTCGCGAGATTGTTACGCCGATGGATGATTCTGTCGTACGCATTGTCTGCGGCAAATCTCAGTTAATACGGCGCAGCAGAGGATATGCTCCGTTGCCGGTAATGCTGAGTAGAAGCGCAAATCATTCAGTTCTTGCAATGGGCGGGGATTTGAAGAGCAGTTTCTGTATTTATAACAATAACCGCGCATATTTAAGCCAGTATTTCGGAGATATGGAAAACTATCATGTTTCGCTGACCTATAAAGAAAACTTGAAGAGAATGATTAAAATATTTGGAATGAATCCGGATATCATTGCCTGTGATATGCATCCACAATACATTACCGCGCAAATGGCAGAAAAATCATCACAGGCTAATCATATAAAAAAGGTTCAAATTCAGCATCATCACGCTCATGTGGCATCTGTGATGGCTGAGCATAATCTCACATCTTGTATCGGCGTTGTGTTTGACGGCACAGGTTACGGCGTGGATGGCGCGGTTTGGGGTGGAGAATTTTTATTATGTAAAGATACGGCATATGAACGCTGTGCGCACCTTAATTATGTAAAGCTTTGCGGCGGAGACTCAGCGGCAAAGAATGCTGAACTTGTTGCATATTGCTACCTGAGTGTCGCAGGCGAGGCTGTTGATAACAGCGAATATTCCGCCATACGCTCAGCAATAACAAACAATATCAATACGCAGCAATTTTCAAGCATGGGCAGGCTGTTCGACGCCGTTAGCGCGGTTTTGAAGTTAAAAACAGAGAATTCATTTGAGGGCGAATGCGCGATTGCGCTTGAAAATTCAGCAGCCGATTTTGAAAAAAGCGGTCGTGAGCCATACCCGCTGAAATTTAGCGTTGAATATAATGATGCCGGAGCCAAAATAGATCAGATTGATTTACTTAAAACCATATTTTTAGCTGCAAAAAGCGGAGCGGATATAGGTGCTCTGGCATTGGGATTTCATCGGGCAATTGCAGAAATGGTGCTTGCTGTCTGTGAATATATCCGCAGCGGCAGCGGCGAAAATGCCGTTGCACTCAGCGGAGGCGTGTTTGCAAATCTGCTGCTGACAGAAGACTGTGCTTGCAGGCTAACAAATGCAGGGTTTAACGTCTGCCTAAATTCAGCAGTACCGACAAATGACGGCGGGATTAGCCTTGGCCAGGCATGGCTTTGCAGAAATATTTGAAACAATAAAATACTTCAAAGCAAAGAGATAATAGTATAAAGTGTGAAAGGCAAGGTAAAATATATGTGTGTTGCAATGCCGGGTAAGGTACTTACCATACAAGGAAATATAGCAACAGTGGATTTCAGCGGGAATATGGTGGAAGCACAGGCAGACGTGGTTACTGTAGAGCCGGGAGATTATGTATTGGTGCATGCGGGTTTTATTTTGCATAAGCTTTCACAGGAAGAAGGCGACTCGCTCACAGAACTGTTTAGGGAAATTGAAGCTTATGATTGAAATTAAAGAATATTTAAAAAAATATGACGGATCTGCTGTTAACATTATGGAAGTTTGCGGCACCCATACAGCCGAAATTTCTCGTTGCGGCATTCAAAGTATGCTTTCGCCTTATATTAATTTAATTTCCGGACCAGGCTGCCCGGTATGCGTTACGGTTACAGACTATATTGACAGGCTTGTTGAATTGAGCATGGAACCGAACACTGCCGTAGTAACTTTCGGCGATATGATGCGCGTAACCGGAAAAAGCCAAAGCTTGAATGATAGTAAGGCTTCAGGCGGCCAAGTGAGAATGGTGTATTCGCCGATGGATACGCTTAAACTTGCGGCAGCAGACAAAACAAAAACCTTTGTTTTTGCCGCAGTCGGTTTTGAGACCACAACACCTGTTTATGCTATGCTTTTGAAAGAGACAATTAAGCAGGGGATTGCCAATGTGAAAATATTAACTTCATTGAAAACGATGCCTTCGGTAATTGATTGGGTGTGTAAAAATCAGGGAACCATTGACGGTTTTCTTGCCCCAGGGCATGTAAGCACAATTACCGGCAGCGATATTTTTAACCCATTGGCAAAAAAATATAAAGTTCCGTTTGCGGTTGCGGGTTTTAGCGGCAAACAAATATTTGAAGCTATTTATGCTTTGGTAAAATGCCGCGGAAAAGTGAAGGTGATGAACCTGTATCCGTCTGTTGTCACTGAAAAAGGCAATGAAACCGCGCAAAACATTGTACGTGAATACTTTGTTCCATGTGACGCAGCATGGCGAGGTATCGGTGTTATTGCTGGTTCCGGTATGGTACTCCGCGAAGAGTTTGCCGCTTTTGACGCGGGCAGCGCCGAGTTAACGACTGACCATATTCATAACCAAAAATGTCGCTGCGCACAGGTTCTTACAGGCGCGATTAAACCAACCAATTGTCCGCTTTTCGGCAACGAATGCACACCGCAGACCCAGCAGGGGGCATGCATGGTTTCAACCGAGGGAAGCTGTTATAATTATTTTGTTAACAAGAGGAAAGTATAATGAAAATAACCATTTTACACGGCAGCGGGGGTAAGGCGACCTCAGACCTGATTAAAAATATTTTTGCCAAACATTTTCAAAATCCTGTTTTGGCTAAGATGGAGGATTCGGCCACTGTACCCGGTGCAACGACTCTTGCCATTACAACGGATAGTTTTGTAGTAACGCCTTTGTTCTTTTACGGCGGCGATATCGGCAAACTTGCAGTTTGCGGGACTGTTAACGACCTTGCCGTCAGCGGGGCTGTTCCGAAATATTTAACCTGCGGTTTTATTTTAGAAGAAGGGGCGGAGATAGAAGAATTGGAAAAAATCGCGGTTTCAATGGCAGAAACTGCACGAGAAGCGGGAGTGTTAATCGTCGCCGGTGACACCAAGGTTGTTGAAGGAACCGGTGGAATTTACATCAATACTTCCGGTGTTGGCTTTTTATCGGACTGCTGTTCATTAAGCGCGGCAAATTGCAGGGAAGGGGATGTTGTTCTTGTTTCCGGCAATTTGGGCGACCACCATGCGGCGATTTTGAGCGCGCGTTTAAATATCACCAATACAATTCAAAGTGATTGCGCTCCGCTAAATGGCATGACCGCTGCGCTTATGGTAAGTGGTATTAAGGTTAAGGCAATGCGTGATGTAACCCGCGGCGGTTTGGCAACAGTACTGAATGAGTTCGCAGCGGCATCACAATGCTGCATTTTACTCAATGAGGAGCAGATTCCTGTGTCAGACCAGGTTCGAGGTTTTTGTGGAATTTTGGGGCTTGACCCTTTGTATATGGGCAATGAAGGCAAAATGATAGCGGTTGTTGCTGGGGAGGATGCACAAAAAGCCCTTAACTGCATGAAAAGCTGCAAGTTCGGGGAGAATGCCGCCTTAATCGGCGAAGTGGTTGCAGGAGAAGCCGAAACCGTTCTGCTTAAAACAACAATCGGCGGTATTCGGATATTACCGGAATTATACGGTGAGGGTTTGCCGAGAATTTGCTGAACTATTTTTTTAAATTATAAAAAATAACTATTGCTAAAGTTTTCTAAAAAGTATATATTATTTAAAAGTTAAATCAATATTTTTATAGAGTTGTTGAAATTCCTAATCTCAATGAAGAGGGGTAGTGAATTTATCATTTATGCTTATACTAAACAAGCGCTTTCGTTTTAATAAAATACCGCCGACAAAAATACTTGTATTCGGCCTTATGTTTATTATTTTAACCGGGGCGCTTTTACTTATGCTTCCAATAGCATCAAGAGACAGATCAGTTACTCCATTTGTCGACACGCTGTTCACTGCGGCCTCCGCAACCTGCGTTACCGGCTTGGTTATTTATGATACCTATACCCACTGGTCTCTTTTTGGGCAGATAGTAATAATCAGTCTTATTCAAATTGGCGGTTTAGGCTTTGTTACGATGGCAATTGCGATAGTCACCTTTACAAAACTAAAAATTGGCTTCAGCCAACGGCTTGTTATGCAGGAATCAATCGCAGGGCCTCGGGTTGGCGGCATAGTTCGAATGGCTCGTTTCGCCATTAGCGGCGCATTGATTTTTGAGGGCACAGGAGCTTTTTTAATGGCATTGCGGCTTGTACCGCGTTTTGGCTTTTTTAAAGGATTATATTTTTCAATATTTCATAGTGTGTCTGCTTTTTGTAATGCAGGTTTTGATTTAATGGGTGCTGTTGAACCAAGGTCATCTCTGGTTCATTTTAACGATGATCCCCTGATTATTTTGCCAATTGGATTTCTTATCATCATCGGTGGGTTAGGTTTCTTTGTTTGGGATGATATTAAAGTGAATAGATTGAATTGGAAAAAATATTCACTGCACTCAAAGATGGTAATTACTACGACCGCTTTTCTTATTATAGCCGGTACACTTATGATATTGGCAATTGAGTATAATGCTCCTTCTTTTAAAGGACTGAATTTCTTTGAAAAGGTTATGAATGCTTTTTTCCAAGCGGTAACGCCCAGAACAGCCGGATACAATTCGGTTAATACAAGTATCATGCTGGAAAGTTCCTTGTTTTTAACAATAGCATTGATGCTTATCGGCGGTTCTCCCGGCTCGACTGCGGGAGGAATAAAAACAACTACCTTTGCTACGCTTATGCTTAATGTTATTACTGTCTCAAAAAAACGTTCGTCGCTTCAGATATTTCACCGGCGTATTGATGACAGCACATTAAGAAGTGCCGTTACAATCGCAAGCATCTATTTAATTCTTTTCTTTTTTGCCGCAATGTCTATATCAATTGTTGACGGCTTTACCATGCTGCAGTCACTTTTTGAATCCGCATCAGCAATCGGCACAGTAGGACTTACAACCGGTATAACTCAAGATTTAGGCACTTTGTCCAAACTTATCTTAACCTTTCTCATGTACTTCGGGCGTGTTGGCTGTCTAACATTGATTTACGCAATTGCAACCGGCAACGGGCCGGAATTGTCAAAACAGCCTTATGAAAAAATAGCGGTAGGCTAATGCATTTATTTTACTTTGAATCGGAGGAATTATTATGAAATCAATTTTACTTATCGGTCTCGGTCGTTTTGGGAAACACTTGGCAAGACAACTCAGCGAATATGATCATGACATATTGGCAATTGATAATGACGAGATAAAGGTCAATGATGTCTTGCCTTTTGTACTCAACGCGGAGATAGGTCAATTCACGAATGAAGCCTATATCGAGTCTTTGGGAGTCAGAAACTTTGATGAATGTATCGTAGCACTCGGCAACAACTTTCAAAATTCACTTGAGGTTACGGCACTTCTTAAAGAAAAAGGCGCACGACATATTATATCCCGTGCAGATAGCGATTCTCATGCAAAATTGCTTCGCTTGGTTGGAGCGGATGAGACGATTTATCCCGAAAAAGAAATGGCTAATCGTCTTGCAGTTAAGCTCAGCAACAAATCGGTTATTGATTATTTTGAGCTGACTTCAAGCTATTCCATCTATGAAATACCTGTTCCCACCAAATGGCAAGGGAAAACGATTGGCGAAATTGGTGTTCGAACCCGTTACAATGTAAGTGTCCTTGCAACAAGGCAAAAGGATTCCGAAGACCTTAAACCCATACCCAAAGCGGATTATTTGTTTTCAAATGATGAAACAATTATGGTTTTTGGCAATAACGAAGATGTTAAAAAATTAATAAATACGGTCTGATTCAAAATAATTTATGTGCTGATAAACTTCATACCTAATAAAAAGCAACCGATTTGACGAATTGTCATTTAATCGGTTGCTTATAATTTCATAGCATGCATTATTTAATTGCTTTTTTATTTCCATTCTCGTTGAAAAATTTCTTTTTAAAAAACAGAGCAACATTTACCAGCCCAAGCATTACAGGTACTTCTATCAATGGTCCAATAACTGCTGTAAAGGCCTCTTTTGAACTGATACCAAAAACTCCCACAGCAACCGCGATTGCAAGCTCAAAGTTGTTACTGGATGCAATCATCGATATTGAAACGGTTTTTTTGTAACTAAAGCCGAATTTATAACAGACAAAAAACATAACAAAAAATACAATCGAAAAGTAAAGAACAAGAGGTATTGCTATTTTGATTGTATCAAGAGGAAGCTGAACAATGTATTTTCCTTTAAATGAGAACATAAGGATAATTGTATATAATAAGGCTATCAGCGCAACCGGACTAATCTTTGGTATAAATTTATCCTTGTACCATTCGACACCATTTTTCTTTTCCAGCAGCAATTTTGTCAGCATCCCTGTTATAAATGGTATGCCTAAGTAAATGGCTACAGTTGAAGCTACTTGCTGAATGGATACATGAACATTCGTGCATTTTAATCCTAAAATATTGGGGAAAACTTTTACAAACAAATATACATAAATCGAGAAAAATAATACTTGAAAAACGGCATTAAGTGCTACTAATGCGGCAGCAAATTCATTATCTCCGCCTGCTAATTCGTTCCATATTATTACCATCGCAACACAAGTGGATATTCCGATAAGTATCAGACCTACCATATAATGCGGTTCGTTTTTTAAAAACAATACCGACAAAATAAACATTACTATTGGTCCAAAAAACCAGCTGGCAATAATGGAAACCATTAACGCTTTTTTATCCTTTAAGACCTTGCCTAACCCTTTGTAATTTACTTTTGCAAAGGGCGGGTACATCATAATTATTAGTCCTACTGCAATAGGTATTGATGTTGTACCAATGGAAAGGCTTGAAAGCCATTGCGAAAAAGTTGGGAATAAATAACCAAAACCTATTCCAATCGCCATTGCAATTAAAATCCATAGAGTCAGGAAATTATTTAGAAATCCTATTCCGGTTGTTTTTTCTTTGCTCATTTTAAAAACTCCTTTTACGGTTACAAATCAGTTTTTCACCTCATCTCAATACAGCTGCCACAGCATAGCGCCACGCATTTGCCACAGCCTTCGCAGGTTTCAAGATTAATTTCAATTCTGCCGCCGATAGGTTCGTCTTCATCCTCAATATATGAAAACGCATTGTTTTTGCATTCCTTTAATCGGCGGGCAAATATCAGGCTGCGCGGCGCATCTTTCCTTTACAATAAATGGTTTCATTACTTTGCCACCTTTTCAATAATTTTTACGATTTCTTTGGTCTTTAGTACCTTGCCGATGGATACAACCTTTTCGTCGATTACAAGCGCGGGGGTTGTCATAACACCATAGCCCGCAATCTCTGCAAAATCTGTAACCTTAACAATTTCTGCATCAATTTTGAGCGAGGCAAGTGCTTCCTTTGTGTTCTCTGCAAGTGTAACACAGCTCTTGCAACCTGAACCTAAAATTTTAACTGTCATAAATTGGTCCTCCTTAAAATCCTAAATAGAACATATAAAACGCTATTAATAAAATGAGTATGCCCACAACTATTTTAAGTATCTTGCTTACGGTGCCGTACTTTTCACTAGCTGACAACTTTTTAACAAAGCCGACAGATGTTCCGGCAATTAAAACAAGAACGCTGTGCCCCAAAGAGTACAACAGTAATAGAAATACACCTAAAAGGATATTGCCCTCTTTCGCTACAAAGGCAAGCAGAACAACAAGAACCGGTGTAGCGCAGGGGGATGCAAACAGGCCGCCCAAAATGCCTGCTAAGAAAGCACCTATAAAACCGCGCTTTTTGTTTTTGCTCATTGCATAGGTTGAGGGAATAAAATTAAATATCTCCCAGGTTTGCAGTGCCATTAGTAACATCAGCACACCTAAAACCAAATACCACCATTTGCCTGTTCCTTGCAAAAACTTACCAAGGATTGAAGCAGTTACGCCGAGCGCGGTAAAGGTTACCGCCATGCCGACCGAAAAAGTGGCGGAAAGCAGGAATGCCCTTTTCGTATCTCTTTGCCCCGTCCCGCCGACATACCCGATTACAAGCGGAACACTCGAAAGCGCACAGGGAGTAAAAGCGGTAAGCACACCAGCAAGCAACGCCAATAGAGGAGCTATCCAAATGTTAGCGGCAATTGATGCAGAGAGAGTTGTCAGCCAATCGTTGATTATCGTTTGCATTATTTCATACCCATCTCTGTCAATATGCTCAAAAGATCTTCCTTGGTAAGTGTTCCTGTATGTGTTGTGTACATAAGTTCGTTAGTGTCCGGATCATATTTTAAATCCATTTGCATTTCGGCGGCATTCGCCGGATTGTATGGCGTGCCATCTGCTTTAATAAAAAGCTGTGTAGGAATGTATTGAAAATTGTATTTTGCAGTTGCGGCCTGATTTTCATCGGTATTAACAAACCTTACAATTGCTTTCCCACGAAGTTCTTTGTTTAACGCGGTAATAATCGGAGCCATTTGCTTGCATGGCGCACACCATTCTGCCCCGAATTCAATTATAATCGGGAGTTTATATGACTTCAGTTTGTCCATATCAAGCTCATCAGTAACACTGTAAGCAAAATCAGGGTTGCTGTTTGAATCGGAATTTCCTGAACTGTTTATTTGCGCAACCGTTGTATTATCGCTTGCATCCTTAACTTTTTGAACGTTTTTCACTGCCCAAATTCCAACAACAACGCATACGAGCATTATTGGTACAACTATTTTCAATATAAGTTTTTCGGTGGAATTTGAATTATTTTCATTCATGAACAACAGCCCCCTTCATTATCTTCTCCGCAAGTGCATCCGCAACCACAGTCCGATGGTTCTTCCGATTTACCGTTCTTCGGTTTCCAACCCGTGTTATCCCCAACATATTCAATCGCGCCCACAGGGCATTTGTTTCCGCAGCCGTGGCAGCTTTGAATACATCCTTCGGGGTAAACTACAACGGGTGATGGAGACTTAGCCTTGTCATAAACACCGTGCGGACAAAACTCGACGCAAGTGCCGCACTCCGAACATTTTGCATAGTCAATTACCGGGTACCATTTTTTAGCCATTCTTAACACCTCACTTCGTATTATTATAACACTCACCGTTGCAACATTCACATTCAAATTGAATCGTAACATGATTGATTCCGAAATGCTCTAATATGTGCTCAATATCACTGTTGATTTTATTCGTTTTACTAAGTAACATGTCATCTATCTTTACATGTGCTTCAAAGTTTATATTGTTTTCATCAAGGCTCCACACATGCACATGGTGCACATCTTTAACCGAATCTATTTCTTCAAGTTCTTTAATGATTTTTTCTACATCAACATTTTCAGGGACACCCTGCATTAAAATCTGAACAGCTTTTTTTACAATCTGATAGCATTCAATTAATACATAAAGTGCTATGAAAACAGTAAGCAAAGGGTCAACCCAGTATATCTTGAAAAAGTATATTAATATGCCTCCGAAGATGACACCAATAGAAGCTAAAGCATCACTAAGCATGTGCAAATAGGAAGCTTTCAAGTTCATGTCGCCTTTTGCGTTTTTTCGTAAAAGCAAAACACTCAACGCGTTTGCGGCAAGGCCAATCAAAGCAACCCATATCACAAGACTGCCATTAATTACCTGTGGATTGATAAACCTTGTGTAAGCTTCTTTAAACAGATAAAATGATATAATAATCAGAACTGAAGAATTTAGTAATGCAGCAAGTATTGTCGCTCTTTTATAGCCGAAAGTTCTAATGGAGTCATTCTCTTTATGTGCCACTTTAATCGCCATATAACTGATAACAATCGAAATAACATCGCTAAAGTTATGCAATGCATCTGAAATAAGCGCAAGACTGCCTGAAATAATTCCTCCTGCTATCTGCGCAGCGGTAATTAAGAAGTTAAGAACAATAACAAAAAATAACTTTATTCCTGTTACATCCGCTGCACTGTGATTGTGCCCGTGGTTATGGTCATGCTTGTCATGTTCATCCATAAAAAATCCTTCTTTCAAAATAAATGTTAATCTGCGTTTCAACCGGTTACAGCAGAAGATTTGCAAACGCATTAAAAGTATAGCCGATTATAATAATGCCGACCGTGACAATGCCTGCAAAGATAACAAGCAGCTTTGTCTTAACTACTTTTTTTAGCATAATCATGGATGGCAGCGAGAGAGCCGTTACCGCCATCATAAACGAAAGCGCCGTTCCAATGCCGACTCCTTTTAAAACCAATGCTTCCGCAATGGGGAGCGTTCCGAAAATATCCGCGTACATGGGCACGCCGACGATTGTTGCGATGATTACGGAAAACGGGTTTTTATTGCCTAAAACTGCGACAATTATTTCTTCCGGTATCCAATTGTGAATTAATGCCCCAATACCAACACCAATCAACACATAAAGCCAAACCTTTTTAATGATTGCAAGCACTTGCTCAACTGCGATTTTTACTCTGTCAAGCCTTGTTAAGGCATCTTGCTCGATTTCAAGCATTTTATTGCTGAAAACAAAAGGTTCAACATATTTTTCGAGTTTCGCCTTGCCGATTATTGTGCCGCCAACAACTGCAAGAATTAAGCCGACTACCACATAAGCAATAGCTATTTTCCAGTTGAATATACTTGCGAGCAACAGTACTGACGCCAAATCAACAAGAGGGGACGAAATTAAAAAAGAAAAAGTAACGCCCAACGGCAACCCTGCGTTTGTAAAACCGATAAATAAGGGGATAGAAGAACAAGAGCAAAACGGCGTTACCGTGCCAAGCAGTGCACCTAATATGTTTGCGGATATACCCTTAAAGCGCCCAAGTATTTTTTTTGTGCGCTCCGGCGGGAAAAAGCTTTGAATATAGGAAATGATAAAGATTAAAACCGATAACAAAATAAATATTTTGATAACATCATAAATGAAAAAGTTTATGCTGCCGCCAAGCCTTTCATTCACATCAAGCCCGAAAACTTTTTCAACAAGCAGTTTAACGAGTGATGAAAGCCATTCCATTTTTAAAATCTGATTATTAAGCCATTCAAATATAAACATTATACTATTCCTTCTGTATGTGATTCGCATCCGCAATCGGTTTGATTTTTTGTATCTGCCATACAAAAATCAGCAAACAAGCTTCTCACACTTTCGAATACTTCCTTATTAAGCGAATACCTCATCCATGCGCCGTCCCGCCTACCTTCCACAAGGCCACTGTCGCATAATGCCTTCATGTGGTAGGAAAGGGTTGGTTGTGTTATTTTGAAATTCTCAAGTATTTTGCACCCGCAAAGTTCGCCGTTTATTAATAGTTTAACAATACTCAAGCGGGTTTCATCCGCCAAAGCCTTAAAGATTATTACATAGTCTGCATTGTTCATGATATTAAACTCCTTACATTGACACATCTCTATGATATAGACAACTGTCTATTTTAATTATGCACCGCATATAGAGGTTTGTCAATATGAATTTTCTTGAAATTATAAATAGTTTACTATTCGCTAGCTAGAATAACTAACGTACGTTATTGTTACGAACTTTTATTGACACTTAACCCGTACTTGGTTATAATTTTAACATGTGATAAAGAAAGGCATGAACATAAATGGGAAAATATTCGCTCGGTCTTGATATAGGCGGCACAAAATGCGCGGTAGTTTTGGGGCAAGGCAAAATCCCGAAGGACTTCCTTGGCGGTTTTATTATTGACAAAATAAGTTTTCCGACCGAACAGCCAAGAGGCTGGCAAGCAGTTATGGCTGACTTTTTCAACGCTTGCGATGCAATACTTTCAAAAAACAGTATTTCATCATCCGATTTAATTGCAATTGGGATAAGCTGCGGCGGACCGCTCAGCAGCACAGAGGGCGTTATTTACAGCCCGCCTAATTTACCGGATTGGGATGGCGTTCCTGTTGTGGCTATACTCAGCGAAAGATACAGTGTGCAAGTATACCTTCAAAATGATGCAAACGCTTGTGCGCTTGCAGAATGGCGTTTCGGCGCCGGTAAAGGATATAAGAATCTGATATTTCTTACATTCGGTACCGGTATGGGAGCGGGGCTTATTTTAGACGGCAAGCTGTATTCCGGCACAAACGATATGGCCGGCGAAGTGGGACATATCCGTCTTGCCGAAGATGGACCGGTGGGCTACGGCAAAGCAGGCTCGTTTGAGGGCTTTTGCAGCGGCGGCGGCATTGAAAGACTGGCGAAAGCAATCATAATTGAAAAACACAGCAAGGGAGAAAACCCCGCGCTTTGTCCGACAGCCGATGACCTTTGCAACATTACGGCAAAATCGATTGCGGAAGCGGCGAAAAATGGCGATGCACTTGCAATTCAAATCTTTGATATTTGCGGGGAATATCTTGGCCGCGGTTTGGCTGTGCTTGTTGATATTCTTAATCCCCAGGCAATCATAATTGGCAGCATCTTCGAACGTTCAAGCGATTTGCTTGTTACATCAATGGAAAAGGCTTTAAATGCGGAAGCGTTGCCCTTGTCTCTAAAATGCTGCAGAATAATCCCTGCTATGCTTGGCAACTCAATTGGCGATTATGCAGCGCTCGGTGTTGCTTTTAATAATTAGGTATCAGTGATTAAATTCCATTCATGTCATCCTGAGGAGTTCACGACGAAGGATCTTTACTAATATGACAAGAAAGATTCTTCACTTCGCTCAGAAAGACATACGCAAGCAAGATTCTTCACTGCGCTCAGAATAACAAAATAAAAATATATCTTTGATTAATAAGTGTTAACCGAAACGTAGGTTATATGAAAGGAAATGGCTATGGATAAGATGACAGAAATCTTTGAAGAATTATTCAAAAGATACCCAAGTCTTGAATCTGCCCGCGAGGAAATTTGGGCAGCATACGAAATCCTTTGCGAATGTTACGAAAATGGCGGAAAGGTGCTTGTCTGCGGCAACGGCGGCAGCGCTGCCGACAGCGAGCATATAGTCGGCGAGCTTATGAAAGGCTTTATGTCGCGCCGAGCTTTGTCGGATAGTGCGCTAAGCCTTTTTGAAAACATTGAAGGCGGAGCATATCTAGCCTCAAAACTGCAAGGAGCAATTCCTGCGATATCTTTAACAAGCCAGTGCGGGCTGATCTCAGCCTTTTCAAACGATGTAGCGCCCGACATGATTTATGCCCAGCAGGTTTGGGGTTACGCAAAAAAAAGCCCTGATGTGTTGATTGCCTTGAGCACCTCTGGCAATTCGGCAAATATTGTTAACGCAATCAAAACGGCCAATGCAATAGGCAGAAAAAGCATTGGCATCACAGGCAAAGATTCAAGCAAAATGTGTGGGCTTTGCACCGTTTGCCTTAAAATACCTGAAAAAGAAACTTTCAAAGTTCAAGAGCTTACATTGCCTGTTTACCATGCACTTTGTGCAATGGTAGAGGGGACATACTTTTAGTAGTGGTCGAGTCGGTGGATAGTGGTTAGTGAATAGCGGTGAAAATAGATGGTAGATTATCTGCCAACTTAACAATATAATTTTCTGATTGAAAGGAATAAATATAAATGATTAACAATACTAATATTCCGCGCCCGGAGCATCCAAACCCGCAATTTGAGCGCGCCGCATGGCTTAACTTAAACGGTGTTTGGGGCTTTGAAATTGATGACGGCAACAGCGGCCAAGAAAGGTTGCTGCAAAGTGCGGAAGCTTTAACCGGCAGCATTAGCGTACCGTTTTGCCCGGAAAGCAAACTTTCGGGTGTTGAACATAAGGATTTTATGAGCGCTGTTTGGTACAGACGCGAATTTGAGATACCGACCGAAGAAGCAGGCAAAAAGGTTGTTTTGCATTTTGGCGCTGTGGATTATGAGACGTTTGTCTACATAAACGGCAGACTTGCCGGTACGCATAAGGGCGGATATTCCTCTTTTACGCTGGATATAACCGAATACTTAAGAAAAGGCAAAAATGTATTGACGGTCTGCGCAAAGGATGATACCCGCAGTCCGCTTATTCCTTCGGGCAAGCAATGCGACCAGTTCAATTCATGCGGCTGTTCATACACCAGAACTACCGGCATTTGGCAGACGGTTTGGCTGGAATTTTTACCAAAGAGTTATATAAAAGCTGTTAAATATTATCCCGATCATTTAAACGGTACACTGCAAATTCAAGCAGAGACACTCGGCAGCGGTACGTTTAGAGCAGCTGCTTTTTATGAAGGCAAACCTATGGGTGTTTGCGAAAAACTTACAAATGGCGGCATGGTCTCCGCTTGCATTGAACTCGCAGAAAAACATCTTTGGGAAGTCGGACAGGGGCGTCTATATGACCTTGAACTGTCTTTTGAAGAGGATGAAGTCAGCAGTTATTTTGGTCTTCGTAATGTTCGCCTGCATGATATGAAGTTTCTTATCAACGAAAAATCCGTCTTTCAACGCCTTGTACTTGACCAGGGTTTCTACCCGGATGGCATTTACACCGCGCCGACTGAGAACGACATTATCAAGGATATTGAGCTTTCAATTGCAGCAGGCTTCAACGGCGCGCGGCTGCATGAAAAGGTTTTTGAACCTCTTTTCCTTTATCATTGCGACAGGCTCGGTTATATTGTTTGGGGCGAATACCCTAACTGGGGTCTCGATTTGTCAAAACCGGAAGCAATATTCAGTGTTTTGCCTGAATGGTGCGAAGTGTTGGAAAGAGATGCCAACCATCCTGCGATAATCGGGTGGTGCCCGTTTAATGAAACTCATGACGCTCAAACTAGAGATATATTGAAGATAATATACAATACAACAAAATCGTTTGATAAAACCCGTCCCTGTATTGATACAAGCGGATACATTCATGTTGCAACAGATATTTATGACATTCACGATTATGACCAGGATCCAGTAACGTTTAAAGAACATTATGACACTTTGCATGAAGATGGAATACTTTATGATCAAGCTAATGGTCGCGGCAGAAGGCAAATGTATAACGGCGAACCGGTTTTTATCAGTGAATACGGCGGTATTAAGTGGAGCGTTGGTGAAAGTAAAGGCTGGGGTTACGGAAATGCACCAAAAACAGAACAGGAATATACAGAGCGTTACAAGGGGTTGACGGATGCTTTGTTGGATAACGAATGCTTGTTTGGCTTTTGTTATACCCAGCTTTACGATGTAGAGCAGGAGCAAAACGGACTTTACACTTATGACCGCAGTGCAAAGTTTGATATGAATACATTCAAGACGATTAATTCTCGCAAAGCGGCGATAGAAGACTGATTACATGCATTACTGTTTTATATATCTCGTAAAACCTGTTTCAATGATATGGAAAGCTTAGTACGGAGGCAAAACAAATGACCACAATTCTTGCAAAATTCTTTTCGTTTTTAATTTCATTTTTACTTATCATGACGAATCTTTTTGGGTTGAACGGAAGAGGCGATACGATTATGAATAAAAACGGCTCGCTTGCATGTGTTGATTCACTTGGAAGAGAAATTGTTTCATCCGGGAGTACATCAAAAAAAAAGGTAGGGATATTCTATTTTCTTTGGCAAGGTGTGCATGGCACTGGCGGCCCGTATGACAACAGCAAAATAGTAGCAAACAACCCAGATGCGATTTTGTCCGAAGCAAACTGGATAGCGTCAGGCGGCGGCGGTATTGGCGAACATCATTTTTGGGGTGAACCGCTTTTTGGTTATTATACTTCGAAGGATTCATGGGTAATGAGAAAGCATTTGCAAATGCTTACCGATGCTGGTGTTGATTTTATTGTGCTTGACGCAACAAATGGGATCACTTATGCCGACAGGGTTAAAGATTTGATTGAAATCTGGTACGAATATTTAATTGCTGGGTGGGATGTACCGCAAATCGCCTGCTACACAAATTCATCTTCGGGCGATACAATGAACAGAGTTTATGATGAACTTTACAACAATGCGGAATTAAACTCAAAATATCCCAGGCTTAATGAACTGTGGTTTAAGTGGGATGGCAAACCAATGATAGTCGGCCAGCCTGAGGATGCAGTTCTGCGCGAGGATGTTAAAGCTTATTTCCGGATAAAGGCTAGTCAATGGCCAACAGAAGAACGAAAAGCAGATGGATTCCCATGGATGGAGTTTGACCGTTTATTAACATACAACGCCGTATACGGTGAAGGAATTAAACGCGAAATAATGAGTGTTTCAGCGGCACAGCATTCGGATACCTGCCGTTTCAGCGCAACAGCCTGGTATGGAGCGAATGACAGAAACAGAACCTGGCATAATGGAGCAAATGACGCTTCCCCCAATTCGGTAATGTATGGTTACAATTTCGCTGAGCAGTGGAATTTCGCGATGTCATTTGATCCGGATATCGTTTTTGTCACCGGATTTAATGAGTGGGTTGCGCAAAGGCAACCCGGGATTACCGGCGAACCGATTGTTTTTGTTGATTGTGCTGATATGACAAACAGCCGTGATGTTGAACCGATGAATGGTCTGCTTGGCGATAATTACTATATGCAGCTTGTTGATTATATCGCTAAATTCAAGGGCACTGTAGTACAAAAACAGCTTAAAAAAGATTTGACGATTGATTTTAACGGCAGCTTTGAACAATGGAATAGTCCCAATGCCGCTGTTTATGAAGATTACACGAATGACATTGTTGACAGAAACTGCTCAGGTTTTGGCGACCTAAGGTATATAGATGTATCAGGAAGAAACGACATAAAAACAGTAAAGGCTGCAAAAGACAGCCAATATCTATACTTTTATGTTGATACAGTAAATACTTTGACATCTGCCGAAGACGATAGTTGGATGAATTTGCTTTTGCGTGTTGACTCAAACAATCCCAATATAAACGGATATGATTTTTTATTGAACAGAAACCGCTCGGGCAACAAGGCAACTGTCGAGAAGTACATCGGCTCGGGTTTTATAAATGTCGGAAATGCGGACATTATAACAGATAATAACAAAATTATGCTTAGTATCGACAAAAATCTTTTGGGACTGCAGGCGAAAAAAGCTTATATTCAATTCAAATGGACAGATAACTGTGATTTGAATGATATCTATTCATTTTACAAATCCGGCGACAGCGCGCCATATGGCAGGCTGAATTATACTTTTGCTGAATAGTAATTTGTTAAGCCAACACAAATTGATTTAAACTTAGGCGTGACGATATTCGTTCATAAAAGCAAAATGATAAAAATAGAAGAGACTTCATGATATACAAGTTTATTAAACCATTGAAATATATTACCTTGTGATATATAATAACTCATCACTATTATTGGGGGTCAAATTAAAATGTATAATTCAAAGCTCAATTTGTTTGAAACCGAAGCGGCAATCAAATTTTTAAAAGACACATTTGAAAGCGAATTAAGCAAAGCACTTAATATATCAAGAGTTTCTGCACCGCTTTTTGTGCAAAAAACAACCGGTCTCAATGACAACCTCAACGGTGTGGAGCGCCCGGTTGCTTTTGATATTCTTGAAACCGGAGAGATTGTCGAGGTTGTTCAAAGCCTTGCAAAATGGAAGAGATTTGCGCTTGCCGAATACGGCTTTGAACCCGGCAAAGGGCTTTATACCGATATGAACGCGATTCGCAGAGATGAAACCTGCGACGCGCTTCACTCAATATATGTCGACCAGTGGGACTGGGAAAAGGTGTTGCTTGAGGAAGACAGAACTGTCGATTATCTTAAAAATACAGTCAGACTTATCTATTCCTCAATCATCGAAACGGTTCGGAGAACACAAGAAGTATACCCTTCCATTGAAACACTGCTGCCGGAAGAAATTACATTTGTTACTTCCCAGGAGCTTGAAGATGAATATCCAACCATCGCACCGTCAAAGAGAGAGCGTGAGGCAGTAAGAAAGTATGGCGCGATTTTTGTTATGCAGATAGGCGGAAAGCTGAAATCCGGCGACAAACATGACGGCAGAGCGCCTGATTATGACGACTGGACGCTGAATGGCGATATAGTAGTGTATAATCCGCTGCTTGACTGCGCATTTGAACTCTCTTCAATGGGAATCAGAGTAGACAAAACATCTTTGCTGAGTCAATTGAAAGAAGAGAATTTTGAAGATAGGCTTTCACAGCCGTTTCACAAGATGCTTATGGAAGACAAACTTCCTCTAAGCATTGGCGGTGGAATCGGGCAGTCAAGGCTATGTATGCTTTTGCTCAACAAAGCCCATATCGGTGAGGTTCACGCTTCCGTATGGCCGGAATATATGCGCAAGGAATGCCTTGCAAATAACATCAGGCTTCTTTAGGATTTAGGCGAAATAGTTTACTTAATTTCGGAGGATTGAAATGGAAAATCAAAGGAAATGGCTCAAGGGTGACACTCATCTGCATACAATAAACAGTGATGGTAAGCTTACTACCCCGCAACTCATCGAGGCCTTAAAGAAAAAGGGGCTTGACTGGGCAATTATAACCGACCATAATTTCAGCGCCGCGGATGCTCCGTATTTTGACGGCGATTTGTTAATTATTCAGGGCGAAGAGATTACCGCTAATCCGGGGCATGTTAATGTATGGGGTGCAAAGATGCCATATTCTGCACCTTACGTAATGGAGTGTTTTGAAGACTATCTTAAAATAATTGATGATGCAAAAAGTATTGGTGCAACAGTTTCCGTCAATCATCCGTTTTGCAAAAACTGTGGTTGGTTTATGCCGCTCGAAGGTTTTCCAATGGACTGTGTGGAAGTCTGGAATGCTCCCATGCACATTGATGATATGACAAATATCCGCTGGTGGCATAACGAGCTTTTGAAGGGCAGACGCATTGGCGCTGTAGGCGGGAGTGATTACCACAAGGATTATTATGTTACAGACCTTCTTGCAATGCCCACAACCGTCTGCTTTGCAAGATCCAACACGCAAGAGGATGTTCTTGAGGCACTCAGAAACGGTAACAGTGTTATCACCCAGGGACCGGATAAAACGATGGTTTATTTAACCTGCGGAGATGCATTTGTTGGCGAAACTGTTCAATGGAAAAAGGGGATAACTGTAAAAGTCAACGCCGAAAAAATTAAAAAAGGTCATCGACTTGTTGTCTATAACAACGATATAATTTTATATAATTACAAAATCAAAAAAGCCGGCACTCATACAGTTGACCTTGAGGTAAAAGAAAAGGGCTTTGTCCGCGTTGAGGTGCTTTATGAGTATAATCCTATTTCAAAGCTGGTTTATAAATTTATAATAAATAAAAAGATGCCCAAAGATAAAGGGATTCCGCTTCCGCCTTACGCCTACTGCCTCACTAATCCGATATTTTTCGAATAAACAACAAAACACCGGCAATGAGAAAATCTTCTTGCAGATGTTGATTATTTATAGATAAACATTAAAAATAGTACAGCCCATGAAAAAGCATGGTCTGTACTATTTTCAATTTTAAAGCATATTATGTTTAGCAATATGTTCAGCATATAAAATAAATAATATTTTACCGATTTTATAAAATTATTATTTAAGATAACTTTTATAAAATAATAATATATATAATAATACATATAAAAGTAAGTTAAATAATTTAAATAAATATTGCAAGTATAAAAAAATAATGATATAATTAATAAATGAATTCAAAAATATAGATAAATAATGTACTGAGGGGAGATTTGAAACGGTGAAGGTGGACAGATTAGCAGGAGTTTTGCTTCCAATCAGCAGCTTGCCTTCGCCATACGGAATCGGCACACTTGGCAAAGCCGCGTATGATTTTGTTGATTTCTTGAGTGCAGCGGAACAATCATACTGGCAGGTTTTGCCAATAGGACAAACCGGATTTGGAGACAGTCCGTATCAGTCTTTTTCCGCTTTTGCAGGGAATCCGTATTTTGTTGATATCGATATGCTGAAAAGCCAGGGATTGTTGATGCAGGAAGAAATCGATAAAGCAGATGCCTCGGACACAAATAATTATGTGAACTATGAAAAAGTGTATTTTAAGCGTTTTTCACTTTTAAAACAAGCGTTTTTAAGATTTAATGTTTATGAAGAAGACTATCTTAGTTTTTGTGTTTCGGAAAGTGTTTGGCTTGACGACTATGCGCTTTTTATGTCGATTAAAGAACACTTTTGTCAAAAAGATTTTCAAAAATGGGAGAATGATATCAGGCTTCGTTTCAAAAAATCAATTGAACACTATAAAGAAATACTAAAAAATGAATTAAAGTTCTGGCAATTTTGCCAATATGAGTTTTTTAAACAATGGGAAAAGCTAAAAAGTTATGCCAATGAAAAAGGAATTTTAATTATCGGTGATATCCCAATCTATGTTTCAAGCGATAGTGCCGATTTGTGGTCAAATATGGAACTGTTTCAAATGGATATGAACGGACATCCGAAAAGTATTGCGGGTGTGCCTCCGGACTATTTTTCGGCGACAGGGCAAAGGTGGGGAAATCCGCTTTATGATTGGAATGCAATGGAAAAAAGTGGGTTTAACTGGTGGAAGCGGCGAATTTCTGCTTGCGCAAGGTTATTTGATGTAATAAGAATTGATCACTTCATCGGTATTGCAAGATACTATGCCATTCCGCCGGAATGCGAGACTGCAATTGAGGGCAAGTGGATGGAAGGCCCAGGAGAAAAACTGATAAACGCAATTAATGAGTCTGTAGGTTCGGCAAGAATAATCGCAGAAGATTTAGGACAACTACACCCTTCAGTTAAAAAACTTCTTGAAAAATCTGGTTATCCCGGGATGAAGGTTTTGCTTTTTGCAGCAGACGGAAACGAGAATAATCCGCACATACCCTTTAAATATGATAAGAATACAACTGTCTATGTCGGTACACATGACAATGATACGGTAGCAGGCTTATGTAAAAAGCAAAAAACAAAAGAATTGCTTTATTTAATGGATTATTTCTGCGCAAAAAACAAAAATCAGCTTCCTTTCGCGCTGATTAAAGGTGCCTTTGCAAGCGTCGCAGACACAGCAATTG
>CAYNMU010000014.1:0-34944 GCA_964398395.1 uncultured Eubacteriales bacterium | reverse complement strand
AAAAGCAGCTGAACGGAGCGAACAAAATGTATCCTGACAAAATCAAATTGGTAACCTACTCCCAAAAAGAAGAAATGCTGAACACCGTATCACATGCCGCGGGGGTAATATTAGCCATTGCGGTGCTTGCCGTAACATTGTCGAGGAGCATTGCGGCCGGCAAAGCCAACATGATTATCTCCGCTGTTGTTTACGGTGTTTCGATGATTGTACTGTATGGGGCATCGGCTTTTTACCACGGTTTGCCTGCGGGTAATTTAAAAAAAATCGCCCGTGTACTGGATTATTCAATGATTTTTATTTTAATTGCCGGTACGGCGACCCCTTGCGCGCTTATCACCCTTTACGAAAAAGACCAAAGATATTGCTGGTTTGTGTTCGGTGTTGCCTGGGGTTGCGCCCTGGTTGGTATACTGTCAACGGTTTTCTTTTTTGAAAAGACAAAGGTGCTCCGCATTGTGCTTTATATCGGTGAGGGGGTTGTAATGTTTTCTTCCGTTTACCCGATAATCGACATGATAAACAAGCGCGCACTCGCCATCCTGATTTTTGGCGGCTTGATTTATGTAACCGGTATGATTTTTTTGCGGTGGGGGATAAAAAAAGCGTATGCCCATACGATTTTTCATTTGTTTGTTTTGGCGGGGAGTGTGACACACTTCTATGTGATGATAAAATATATTTTTGTGTAAAAAATGACCAATTTCAAATCAGTTAACAAATTGGCAATAGATAGGAGGTTAGACAATTTGATGTTGTCTAACCTCCGTCCAATTATAGTGCCAAATTACTTTTATTGGTTTGCCAATTGCTTCGATGCCTTTATAAACTCCCGGAACAATGGATGCGCTCTGTTGGGGCGGGACTTGAATTCCGGGTGAAATTGCACGCCGATAAACCAGGGATGATCTTTAAGCTCGACTGCCTCAACGAGCTTTCCGTTTGGCGAAAGCCCGGAAATAACAAGCCCGTTTGCTGCCACTGCTTCTCTATAGGCGTTGTTAAATTCATATCTGTGGCGGTGACGCTCGCTGATAAGTTTTTGCCCGTATATGGTTGAAAGTTTTGTTCCATCGGCTATTTCGCAAGGGTATTGCCCAAGCCTCATGGTGCCGCCTTTGTCGGAAATGCTCTTTTGTTCATCCATAATATCTATAATAGCGTTTTTGGTGTTTTCGTCAAACTCGCCGCTGTTCGCGTCAGAAAGCATCAATACATCTCTCGCGAATTCCACCACCGCAAGTTGCATACCCAAGCAAACGCCAAGGAATGGGATTTTATTTACTCTGGCATATTTAATTGCTAAAATTTTGCCCTCAATACCCCTGTTGCCAAAACCGCCGGGGACAATAATACCGTTGCATTCCTGCAATAATCCTTCAACCGATTCTGCTGTAATATCCTCCGAGTCAATCCATTTAATTTCAACCTTAACGCCGTTTTCAATTCCGCCGTGGAAAAGTGACTCGGCTATAGAAAGGTAAGCATCATGCAGCTTAACATATTTACCAACAAGTCCGATTTTAACAACTGATTTGCACTGTGTGATGCTTTGCACCATTTTAGTCCACTCTTCGAGTTCGGGTTTTTCACAGGAAAGGTTAAGTCTCTTACATACTATTTCCGCAAGACCGTTGCGCTCAAGCATCAAGGGGATTTCATAAAGTGAAGTTACGGTTGTGTTGTCGACAACGCAATCCTCCGCAACATTGCAAAACATTGCGATTTTGCGCTTCATCCCTTGTTCAAGCGGCTGGTCACAGCGGCATACCAATATATCCGGCTGAATTCCGATTGATAAAAGCTCTTTAACCGAATGCTGTGTTGGCTTTGATTTGTATTCGTCCGAACCGGGGACATAGGGGAGAAGGGTTACATGAATAAACAGGCAATTCCCCGGACCTTTTTCGCGGGCGACTTGACGGATAGACTCTAAAAAAGGCTGTGACTCAATGTCGCCAACCGTTCCGCCGACTTCGACGAGTATTACCTCCGCATCCGATGCTTCCGCCGCGCCGTATATTCTGGTTTTTATTTCATCTGTAATGTGAGGGATAACCTGCACTGTCTGGCCGAGATATTCGCCTCTTCTCTCTTTTGAGATAACATTCCAATAGACTTTTCCGGTTGTAACATTAGAGTTAACATTAAGGCTTTCGTCAATAAAGCGTTCATAGTGTCCCAAGTCAAGGTCGGTTTCGGCACCGTCATCGGTTACAAACACCTCCCCGTGCTGGAAGGGGCTCATGGTGCCGGGATCGACATTTATGTAAGGGTCCAGCTTTTGCATGGTCACCTTAATGCCTCTTGCCTTTAGAAGTCTGCCGAGAGAAGCGGCGGTTATTCCTTTGCCCAAGCCTGAAACAACGCCGCCGGTGACGAAAACAAATTTTTTCATAAAAACACTACCTTTTTACAATGTTGCATAATTCTTCGCGAATACTCTAAAAACAAAAGAAGACATTCAAAATAAGGTGCGAAGTTTGCCCTCGTTTTGAACATCGTTGTCTATAAAAGAAGTATATAGCAACCTTTTTGCTTTGTCAAGTATTTTTCAATTAAAAAGAAGGCGATTTACGCCAAGCTTGCAAAAAAGTTACAAAAAAGTTAAAAATACACATAAATTATAGTATAATGGGCACAAAAATGCAGGAAGCCGTCAAAACAACTTCATATTTTGCAAAAAAATAGTGAAAAATTTCAGACAATCATGCTTTACAAAAGCGCATTATCGTGTTATTATTTATGTTAATTCAAAAATGGGTGGGGGAATCTCCCTCGTTTTTTCTGGAGTTGAGTCAATGAAATATACCGGTGAAAAATCAATAGAAGCTATCTGCTCGCTAAAGGACTTAACCGAGGCAGCTCTCTGCGGCGGAAGTGTGAGCTTCCATGGCTCGGTACATAAAATTAGGGATATGGGTGACTTCGCATTTATTATTGTGCGGATTATTGACAGCACGGTTCAATGTGTTTGGACACAGGGGAAGTCGTCCTTTGACATTAATGAGTTAACCGAAGAGGCATGTGTTAAGTTTACGGGTGTGCTCAGGGTTGAAGAGCGTGCCCCGCATGGCTTTGAAGTAGATTTGCAAAGCGCCGAGGTTGTTGCTAATCCGGCGGCGCCGATGCCTGTTGCCATAAATAAAGGTAAAGTGAAAGCAACTATTGAGACGTTGCTCAACTATCGCCCTGCTACCCTTCGTGCGAGCGAAATGCGCGCAAAGTTCCGTATTCAGGACGGTATTGTGCGCGGGTTCCGTGATTTTTTGCATGCGCAGGGTTTCACAGAGGTTCATACCCCAAAACTGGTTGCTGCCTCGGCGGAGGGCGGAGCAAATGTATTTAAGATGGAGTATTTTGGGCGTAAGGCATTCCTTGCCCAAAGTCCGCAGGTTTATAAACAAACAATGGTTGGTGTTTTTGAGCGCGTATATGAGGTCGGGCCGGTTTTTCGCGCGGAAAAGCACAGCACAAGCCGCCACCTGAACGAATACACAAGCTTGGATTTTGAAATGGGCTACATCAAAAGCTTTTATGATATTATGGAAATGGAAACAGGCTTTTTAAAATATGCCTTTGATTTACTCAAACGCGAATATGCAACGGAAATTGAACAGCTTAAAATTGATGTGCCGGCACTCGATAAAATACCGTGCGTCACGTTTAAAGATGCGAAGGAAATGGTTGCCGAAAAGTATAACCGCCGCATCAAGGACCCCAATGACCTGGAGCCTGAAGAAGAGCAATTAATCGGCAAGCTTTTTAAGGAAAGTTATGACAGTGACTTTGTTTTTATCACCCACTATCCTTCTAAAAAGCGTCCGTTCTACGCAATGGATGACCCGGAGGATACAAAAGTAACCTTAAGCTTTGACCTTTTATTCCGTGGTGTTGAGATAACAACCGGCGGGCAGCGTGTGCACGATTATCACGCACAGGTCGAAAAGATGATTGCAAAAGGTTTGGACCCCGAGGATTTTACAACCTATTTAATGCTCCACAAATACGGAATACCGCCCCACGGCGGGCTTGGAATAGGGCTTGAAAGGCTTTGCATGAGGTTGTTTAACGATGACAACATCCGCCACGCCACACTGTTCCCACGGGACTTGAGCAGACTTGAACCATAACTAGTTTTAAGTGGTTAGTGGTTAGTGGTTAGTGGTCAGCAAAACGAATTGTAGCGTTCGGCATCTCTGACGAACCGCTTTAAAAAGGCTCCTTTTTCAAAGGAGCTGTCACCCGCAGGTGACTGAGGATTAGAAAGGATTTTTCATATGACAATAGACAACAACTTGATAACCTATCTTGAAAGCCTCGGGCGTATTGAACTGACTGAGGAAGAAAGAGAAAAATGCGGCAAGAATTTAGCTGACATCCTTTCTTATATGGATACGCTTAATGAGCTTGACACCGCTGGTGTTGAGCCGCTTTCGCATTCATTCCCCATCACCAATGTTTTTCGCGAGGATATTGTTATAAATTCAGCGGACAGAGAGTTGCTGCTGAGCAACGCGCCGCGCCAAAAGGACGGTTGCTTCAAGGTGCCCAAAACGGTTGAGTAATTGATGAGCGTAATGAAAACAGGGAGATATTTTGATGGATATTACAAAAATGACCGCCCTTCAATTGGCGGAAAAAATAAAAGAAGGCACAATAAGCGTTCGTGAAGCTGTTGAGCAAGTCTATGCGGCTATCGACCGCTTTGACAGTGTATATAACTGTTACATTACCCTTTGCAAAGATGAGGCTTATAAGCGCGCGGATGAGGTGCAGGTTTTAATTGACTCAGGCGCGATGCTTTCACCGCTTGCGGGGGTACCTATTGCAATTAAAGATAACATGTGCACCAAGGGTATCCGAACTACCTGCGGATCGAAAATACTCGGCAACTTTGTGCCGACCTATGATGCAAATGTTGTTGAGCGCATGAATAAAGCCGGCATGGTAATTATAGGCAAGCTTAACATGGATGAATTCGCCATGGGCTCAACCACGGAAACATCATACTATGGCGCAACTTTAAATCCTTGGGATATAGAGAGGGTTCCGGGCGGCTCTTCCGGCGGCTCTGCAGCTGCTGTCAGTGCCGAAGAGGCGGTTATCACTTTGGGTTCTGACACGGGCGGTTCTGTCCGCCAACCCAGTGCTTTTTGCGGCGTTACGGGGCTGAAGCCAACCTATGGCACGGTTTCCCGCCGCGGGCTTGTCGCCTTCGCCTCCTCGCTTGACCAAATAGGTCCCATTGGAAAAGATGCCGCAGATTGCGCCGCGCTTTTTCAAATTATTTCCGGTAAGGATGAAAAAGATTCAACATCAATGGACTTTAAAAGTTTTGACTATGAAACAGCTCTAAACGACGGCATAAAAGGTAAAAAAATCGGCATACCTACCGATTATTTCGGCGAAGGTCTGCAGGACGAAATCAAAATTGCTGTGCTTGCCGCCGCAAAGAAGTTTGAGGAAATGGGCGCGATAATCGAAGAATTCCCAATGCCGATTGCTAAATATGCCATACCTACCTACTACATAATTGCATGTGCTGAGGCTTGTTCCAACCTTTCGAGGTATGACGGCATCAAATACGGTTACTCCTCACCCGACGCCGACAATCTGCGTTCAACCTATGTCAAAAGCCGCAGCGAAGGCTTTGGCATGGAAGTAAAACTGCGCATTATGCTCGGCAACTTTGTTTTAAGCTCCGGCTATTACGACGCATACTATAAAAAGGCTTTGCAGGCGAAAAAGCTCATTCAAAAGGCTTTCCTTGAAGCATTTGATAAATACGATCTAATTCTGGGACCCGTTTATCCGACCACGGCGCCGAAACGGGGGGAGAGCCTTTCGGATCCCTTAAAAATGTATTTAGGCGACATTTATACGGTTATGATTAATATAGCCGGTCTGCCTGCTCTTTCGCTGCCCTGCGGGCTTGACGATTCCGGGCTCCCAATCGGGTTACAGCTCATAGGCAAGGCTTTTGATGAATCCGGACTGCTCGGCGCCGGTTATGCCTACCAGCAGGCTACTGATTTCCACAAACAAAAACCCGTATTGGTTCAAGGGGGTGCGGCAAAATGATTTATGAAACCGTTATAGGCTTGGAGGTTCACACGGAGCTTTCAACCAAATCAAAGATTTTTTGCAGTTGCACCACACAATTCGGCGGGGAGCCGAACACGCATGTTTGCGAAGTTTGCTCCGGCATGCCGGGCACACTGCCCGTTCTCAATCGTGAGGTTTTGGAATATGCTGTGCGAGCCGGTCTTGCCACAAATTGCAGTATAAACAGATATAATAAATTTGACAGAAAAAACTATTTTTACCCTGACCTGCCCAAAGCGTATCAGATTTCGCAGCTCTATATGCCAATTTGTTCATGGGGATTTGTTGAAATTAATGCGACAGGCGGCGGTAAAAAACAAATACAGATAAAAGAAATACACATGGAAGAAGATGCTGGCAAGCTTATCCATGACCCGTGGGAGGATTCCACCCTTGTTGACTATAACAGGTGCGGCGTTCCGCTTTTGGAAATTGTCAGCGAACCGGATTTAAGAAGCGCCGAAGAAGCGATTGAATATCTCGAAAAGCTGAAAGCTATCCTGCAATACTCGGATGTTTCGGATTGCAGGATGCAGGAAGGTTCCCTGCGCGCGGACATCAACCTTTCCATTCGCCCTGTCGGAACGACGGAGTTGGGTGTGAGAACCGAAATGAAAAACATGAACTCGTTCAAGGCTATTTCAAGAGCCATTGAGAGCGAAACCAAACGCCAAATTGAACTGCTTGAGGATGGGAAAAGGGTGGTTCAGGAAACCCGCCGTTGGGACGATAACAAGGGGCAAAGTTATGCCATGCGTTCAAAAGAGGATGCGCAGGATTACAAATATTTCCCGGAACCCGACCTGCCGCCCATCGAAATCAGCGAAAAGATGATTGAGGATATCAGAGCCGCTTTGCCGGAACTGCCGGAGAAAAAGAAACAGCGCTATATTGAAGAACTGGGACTCCCCGTATATGATACCGGAATAATCACCAATTCCATTCATTTAGTCATGCTATTTGAGCAAACCGCGGAAATATGCGGCAGCCCCAAGGAAGCCGCCAATTGGATTATGGGTGATTTGTTAAAACTGCTTAACGATACCCAAATATTGCCCGAGAACATGAGCTTTGATGGCAGTTATTTAGGCAAAATTATCAATATGTTGGCTGAAGGCAAGATAAACAGAGGTACGGCAAAGAAAGTTTTAACCGAAGTTTTTAACAGCAATGCAGAACCTGAGCAATATGTTAAGGAAAACCATCTTGGCTTGATGACGGACAATTCCGCTATCAAAACTGCCATTGAAAAGGTTTTAGCCGAAAACGAGAAGTCAGTCGCGGAATACAAAAACGGGAAACAGCAGGCTTTTCAATTCCTTATCGGGCAAAGCATGAAAGCACTTAGAGGTCAAGCCCCCGCGCAGGAAGTAACGAAGCTTCTAAGCGAATTGATTGGTTAGGTTTTAGAAAATCAAATACACTGAAGCCCATAACACTGAAGTTAGCGGATGTTATGGGCTTATTATATTCGCTGCATATGCTCAATGATAAATATATTTACTTTATTATTGGAATAAGCTACAATAAAAATGCAAAATATAACGCAGTAAAAAGTTTTTCCTTGCGGCTGTTCTGATTGAAGGAAGGTTTTGGGAGGGAGTTCTTATGGCAGCTTTTGAACGTATAAAATCCGGAATTTCAAGCTTGGATAATCTTTTAGACAGCATCCGGCTCGGTGATAATGTGGTTATGCAGGTCACCGGTCTTGAAGACTTCAGAAAGATGGCTCAGGCTTTTGCCAATCAGGCAATATCGGATAAACGGAAACTGAATTATATTCGGTTTTCCAAACATGAACCGATACTAAAGGCGAGACATGGGCTGAAAATACACGAACTGAATGCAAGCAACGGATTTGAATTTTTTACAGTTAAATTACATGAGATTATTGAGAAAGAGGGACAGGACGCCTTCTATGTGTTTGACTGCCTTTCCGATTTGCAAGTTGCCTGGTCAACGGATCTTATGATGGGCAATTTTTTTCGCGTTACTTGCCCTTATTTATTCGAACTGGACACGGTTGCCTACTTCCCTGTTCTGCGCGGGCATCATGATTACGCGACAATAGCCCGTATTCAGGGCACAACCCAATTGCTGCTGGATATCCACTCTAATAATCGGCAAATTTATCTTCACCCCATTAAGGTTTGGAACCGATATTCGTCAGAGATGTATCTTCCCCATAAAATGACCGCCGAAAGTGAATTTGAACCGCTGACCAACAGCGTGGATTTGGCTGATTACTACCGTCTGCTGCATGCGGAGCAGACAAATTATTCCGAGCAGAATATGGACAGTTACGAAAGATTTTTTAGGGAGGCAAAGTCCTCTTTTTACCAGGAAGAAATCGGCGAATCAACACTGAACAAAATAAGCCGTAGTATGATGACGCATGACTATAAGATGTCTGCTATGATAAAGAAAGAGTTTGCTCCGGAAGATTTTTTCTTTGTCAAAGATAGGGTCATAGGGACAGGTACCATTGGCGGCAAGGCCTGCGGCATGCTTTTGGCAAGAAAAATGCTGGAAAACTATCTTCCGCAATACGCCCGTTATATGGAACCGCACGATTCATTTTACATTGGAACAGATGTTTTTTATTCTTATATTGTTGAGAATAATCTTTGGAAACTCCGCATACTGCAGCGAAGCGAAGAGAATTACTTTACAAAGGGAGAAGAACTGTCAAAAGCAATTTTAGAAGGCCAATTTTCTGAGTCTACGCGGGCACACTTTAGAAGGGTGTTGGAATATTTTGGCCAAATCCCGATTATCGTCCGCTCCAGCAGCTTTTTGGAAGATGGTTTCGGCAACGCATTCGCCGGTAAGTATGAATCGATTTTTTGCGCGAACGCCTGCGGACCGGAAGAAAGGCTGGAATATTTTGAAAATGCTGTAAGGCGGGTTTATGCAAGCACACTAAACCGCTCTGCGCTGGAATATCGGAGAAAAAGGGGAATGGCAAAAGCGGATGAGCAGATGGCAATTCTTGTTCAGCGTGTAAGCGGGACAAAGTTTGGCGATTATTTTATGCCCTGCGCGGCAGGTGTCGGGTTTTCCTACAGCGTTTACCGTTGGAGTGAAGATTTAAGCGCTGATGCGGGCTTTCTGCGGCTGATTGCGGGTCTCGGCACAAAAGCCGTTGACCGCTCCGGTACGGATTACCCGCGGCTTGTGAATTTGGATAAGCCTGAAAGCAATACGCTTGTTAATGAGCAGGAAAGGCATCGCTTTTCACAGCGGCGGCTGGATGCGATAGACACCGAATTGAATATGCTCACGGAGGTTGATGTTTCCCAACTTATTCCCAATCTTCCAAAATGGTATACTGATTTAATCTGCGAACACGATTATGCCGCTGAAATGGCTTGCAGAGAGCGCGGTCAGCCGCGCGAGGTTCAGTTTGTTTCCTGCCAAGGGATAGTGAAGATGAAACCCCTGATGAAAATGCTCAAAGACATTCTTGCCACGCTGCAGGTGCATTACGGGACGCCCGTGGATATTGAATATACAATCAACTTCAGGTCAGATGGTACATATACCTTCAATCTGCTTCAATGCAGACCTTTATACGTGTGGCAGTCAGCTGCGATTAAGAATCTGCCCGAAATTGCAGGGGATAAGGTTCTGTTTAAAGTAAACCGAACCTTTATGGGCAACAGCGCAAAAATAGATATTGATGTTGTAGTCTGGATTGATTCACGCGGGTACAACGATTATCCTTACAATCAGAAAAGTATTTGCGCCGCGGTTGTCGGGCAAATAAATCAATATTACTCAAACAGCGGTAAAAAACTGATGTTGTTAAGCCCGGGAAGAATCGGCACATCATCGCCGGAGTTGGGATTAAGGGTTGCATTTTCAGATATTTCAAATTTCAACATCTTGTGTGAATATGCCGATTCAGAAATAGGATTTGCTCCGGAACTCTCATTTGGCAGTCATTTGTTTCAGGATTTGGTGGAAAATGAGATATTCTATACTGCGATAATGGACACCGGTAATAATGATGAAATGATTTTCAATAAGGATTTCCTATCGCCGGCGGATTCTGTTTTAAGCAAAATTTTGTCTCCCGAAGAAGGCATTTCGGACATTGTAAGAGTGTATGAAACGGACAAAGAAAAACCATTGAGTTTATATGCGGATATGAAAAACGGCACGGTGATTTGCGGAAGTTTTGAGCATAAAGCAGAAACTGATTTATCCCCGCCGCGGCGCACTTAATAAGAAAATAACGAGGGATTGGCAGTAAAAAATGGATATGATACAAATAGTCGTAAACACATTGTTTTTTATCGGCGGAACAATTTTTACAGCAGGGTTGGTATTATTTTTAAAAATCAACTGGGCGATCATAAAGAACAAAACAGCACTTTCTGCCGCCTTTGGTGCAGTTGCAGCGTTGACTGCAAGCGGATCTGCTGGGTTTTTTAATGAGCAAATACCGGCAGGAAGCAATGCTTCAATAATGAAGTTTGCGGTGTTGTGTATTCTATTCGTTTTATTCATCGCAACTGTTCTGAAATCGATTGTTGTTGACTATTTTCAGCCGTTGTCACTGTCTAACGTAACTTGTATTTTCTTTATCATTGGCATATGTACAACAATAGCGACCTCTTTGCTGGATTTGCTTCTAAAAATAAACAGCAGTCTTTCTCTCTTTTTACCGGCAGGAATTGTCTTGTCGGTATTGATTGGAATATTTTGGGCAAAAACACAAGCCTGGAGCAATTTCGAAAATATAAACGGCGAGCCTTTGTTCTTGTTTGTTAACGGCGAAGCGGGGTACAAGACATTCAGAATACCGTCGCTGATTGTTTTGGATAAGGAAGCTCTGAATAAAACATATGGTTATAATTTTGCGAATGATGTATTGCTTGCTTCAGCCGAAGCAAGAAGAAATTCCTCACACGACCTTGGCGAAATTGATATTGTCGGCAAGCTCTCCGGAGATGGCGGAAAAAGCTGGACGAAGCTGAATGTTTTGTTTCATGTTGAAAACGGAATTGGCAAGGCTGGTAATCCAACTCCCGTTTTTGACAAGGTGAATGGTGTTCTGAACTTTGTTTGTACGAACGGTACCAAGGCTGGGAATTATCTGGTAAGCACCAATAACATTCAAGGTGTTCTTCATTCTGACCTTACAATTACTTGGAAAGATAAAATCTTAATTGGCTCATCAGTGCCCGGTCCGGGTAAGAGCATACAGCTTAAATCCGGCAGATTGGTTGTTCCGTGTGGTGGACATACATTATGCAGTGATGATTACGGTTTTACTTGGAAAACAGGTGAAATGGCAAGAGGCGGAGAGTCCGAAGCTTTGGAGCTCAGCAATGGTGAACTGATGATGGTAACAAGATTCGGACCCGGATGCAGCAAGTATCATCCCAGTCAAGTGCAGAAAATTTCCTATTCAAAAGATGGTGGGGAAAGCTGGTATATGCACTGTGATACCCCGCTCAAAACACCTATGTGTCAAAGCTCCCTGGATAAAACTTCTGATGGTACAATATATTTCTCCCATCCGGATTGTTTTTTAACGAGGGCAAATCTTTCGGTTGGCATCTCTGCGGATAACGGAAAAAACTGGTCGGTTAAAAGGCTGTATAACGGTCCTTCCGGCTATTCCTGCGTTGCGGTAGACAGTAAGGATACCGTATATGTTCTTGCCGAGGCGGGAAAGGTAAACTATAACGAAGCGTTGATTTTTTTAAACATTAGAAAATAGTTTCAAACTGTATTGCAAAGCAAAGTGCCTGTAGGTATTCCAGATTTCCTTTGCACAATCAAAAAATCCAAAAGAAAAATTTAATATAGAATGATAAAGTAAGAAGACCGCCACGGCGGTCTTCTTTTATAGGATACAATTTATTTATCGATAATCAAACTTCGTGCCTGTGAATAATTCCGCAAGCGTTGTCGCGAAAAAGTATTCCACCTTATATATGACAGAATAAAACTTCATCATAGACATTGTTTTAAACTCGATGGATTTAAAATCGAAACCCTGCGAGAAAATAGTGCCGAGATTAAGCTTTTGATCATCATAAAGAGAAGAGAACGGAACAAGCTTTGTACTATATTTGCTCGTATCTGCTTCGTTTAAAGTGATTAAACGCGCGCCGTGGTCAATGCCGGATATACCTTGAAAATTTGTTTTCGGTGTTGCAACAAGGTCAACACCCTTGTATTTTATATTAAATGTATTGCTGTGGTCATGGCCGAAGAACATTGCAAGCACATCGCCCTGGCTGACTATGGCGTCAAACTGACCGTTGTTGAAATAAGGCGGGCACGGATATTCTGCGAGCCTTCCCGCATTTGTGTTTTTGGGATTGAGTACGAAATATTTGTCGTCGTATATTTTCTTAACCGCATACGGAGTCAAAGCATTAGCCTCAAGCAGGGCGTCATATATTTCGGGTACAATGATATGCTGGAACATAAGGGAATTTACAGCTTTGCCGTTGTTCTGTGCCTTAAGTGCGCTGCTCTTGTGGATATACCAGTCAATTTGTTCTTTTGTTACGCAGCCGTATCGTCCTTGAGCATCATATTCTCTCGAATCGATCATCCAAAGGTTAAAAGCCATTTTGTCGCTGCCGGAGGACAGGATAGGAATATTGTATGTTCCGCAGCCCGGAAGCTGATTGCCGTCATCAACGGAAATTGAGTTTGCGTGACTGTTATAAACCGCCATAAGATCTTCGCGGCTGATGACTCCGCTTTCTGAGTCGTGATTGCCGAAAACAACAGCGACGGGAATCGAATAATCTCCGAATGCCGTCATTATTTCACTGACATTGCCGATTATCTGCTCCTTTGTGCCGCTCATGGTTATATCTCCGGTAATAACCACCAAGTCGGGATTTTGGCTTACAGCCAATTTGCGCAGTAGACAAGTGTTTACATCTTCATAAACATCATCATCGCTCTTGTGAAGATCCGTAATTTGCAAAATCTTAAAACTGCCGTCAGTGTTGAATCGCATAGGCCTTGCGGTTGTACCGTCAGTTGCGAAAGCAGGGATAAACATCGCCAATAGCAGCGAGATGACCATTGACAAACATAGAATTTTTTTCATATTGAACAACCTTTCAAAAATTACTTATTATCGTGTTAATAATCGTAGCACCTAATATATAATAAGTCAACAGGGAAGAAAAGGATGATTGTAAGCACACAGTTTTGTTTGTTTTGCGGGAATTAATATATTTACTTTGCGACGGAAATAAGTTACAATTATAAAATTGAATATAAAAAAGCAAAAAAATCTGTCTTAGGTAAATTATTTGATTGCTCAGTAAAATTTTGCCCGGAGGTTTTCCAGTGAGCGGACAGCCAAGCAGCGATTCGCTAAAAAACAGAAGATATGTTGCCAACAAGGAAACTGCTTCCTATGTTATTTTTGACGCGTCCGAGAACATTAATGCGGGTGTATTCGGTACGCGCTATAATATTGACCTTCTAAAAATAAACTTAAACCTTTACACGATTCTTAGCTTGATAAACGGCATATGGGATATTATCAATGACACATTTACCGGCCCGATTGTTGACAAAACCAGAACGCGCTGGGGCAAATTCAGGCCATATTTGATTGCTTTTGCAGGACCTTCACTTTTTTTTACAATTCTTCAATGGTCATTGCCATTTTTTTTGGACACAAAAAATGAATATGATATGACAAAATTCTTCTTTTTCCTTGCAATTCAGATAAGCAACGAGGCAATCGCCACTTTCAGGGATATATCAAAGACCGGGCTCCTTTCTTCAATGACGCCGAATCCTATCGAAAGAGTCCGGCTTTTAACGATGGCAAAATGGATTTCAAGCATTTTTGACAACATCCCGAAGGTTTTGCTGAGTGTTGTTTATGACGCTATGAACAACGGGCTGATAAAAATCAGCAATAAAAGAGTTTTCTACGGCAGTATTGGCATAGTTTCCGCGATAATCAGCACCTGTATGGCGATGTTTTTCTTTTTAAATGCAAAGGAGCGAGTTACACAGTCTGAAAAGAAACCGAGTATTATGGAAGGTATCCGAACGATTATACATAACCGCCCTGCATTTCTGCTGATGCTGAACGATTTGTTGGGCGCGTTTTCGCTTTCAACCGGTCAGGAAAACTACTTTATTGATGTTCTAGGTTACAATTCATTTGGTACCCTTACAGAACTGCCATCCATTGTTTCCTGCCAGGTCAGTTACACCTATATTGGTGCGATGAGAAAAAGGTTTTCGAGCAGATTTCTTTGGATACTGTCATCAAATTATGATAATTTCCAAAGGATACTGGTCTTTTTGCTGGGCTGTATAGGCGGGAAAGGTAAAAACGGCTGGTATCGGGATCCAAAAAAAATGTTTATGATAATAGCACCATTGGAGTTTATCAGAAAATCCTTCTGGGGTGTGCGGCAAGTTGTCCCGCAGGAAATCACCTATGAGGCGATAGACTACTGCGAGTGGAAAAACGGTTACCGCTCGGAAGGTGTAATCATCATAACAAAGGGACTGATGTCAAAAATCGTCAGGAATGCCACATCCGGCATTCAGGCTTCAATTCTTAACGCAATTGGTTACAGTCTGAAGCAAGGCTTTGGAAAACAGGGGGATTCAACAAAATTCGGACTTTTCGCCACAGCATTCCTTCTGCCCGGGGTTACCGGCGCGTTTAGTATTATACCAAAACTGATGTATAAACTCGGTTCCAAGGAGAAGGAATTGATGTACAGTGAACTTATGGAAAGACGTTATTATAAAGAGGCTATAAAACAGGAAATTGACACTGAATTGTCACAGGAAACGACGGAATAACGATGGCGGCTGTCTGTTAACCGGCAATCTGACTTTATTAAAAACCCCTTGCTTTGTTTCTATCAAAAACGAAGCAAGGGGTAAATTGTGTTAAAAAACTTAAAATAACCTCAGCACTTTATTTTTCAGTTTTTCCTATGGCGTAAAGATGTGCATCATTCAATTTGATAGACAGTTTGATTGTTTTTCCGTTCAATTCTCCGAGCGACTTCCCTGCCCAGAGTACTTCCTTTTCAAGCTCGTTGCCATAGATTTCGCCGCAGTCTTCAAAATCATACCCTTTTATGACATCATCTTTTTCGTCAAGTACGGCGGCAGAAATAAATCCCGCGCCGGAAGTTGCGTAATTGATGAATAAGCCTTCTCCGCTGTAAATAAAAGGTTTTGTAAGAATAGTGCCGCCATCGCTGTTTGCATAAACAGAGCCGAACCGATATTTTGGGATGGAATACCTGACGATTGAGCAGTCATCCCACATGTATTTTTCTTCCACATAAAAGTAAAACTCATCGCCCGCGTCAATGATGCCGGAAACGGTTATGTAATTCCTCTGCGTCCAGTTGCGTTCATTCAGAGAAGGGCAAATCCACGCGGTTTTAAAAGGATTACTCCAGTTTATACCGTCGCGGCTTGACAAAAATACCGCATCAGATACGCCATTGTTATTGTAATCAATAAGCTTTTTTCGATCGACCATAAATCTCATGGGGAAGGACACAAATATATGTTCCGCACCCGGAACCGGTCTTGTCGCATTGGTATAATAATGCTCTGTGATTTCTTCCTTACCGATATAAGAGTTCGGGACAGGTTCGCTCCAATTGAGAAAATCTTCTGATGTGCAGGACTGTATTGCTCGGCAGCCCGAATATCCGCCCTTTTGCCAGTAGCGCGAATAGCAGCGGTAAACATTGCTTTTGGTGTCAAAAAAAGCGGTATTCATCGAATCAAAAGCGCCTTTTGTAATAATAGGCGTTTCACTCATCCGCTCCCAAGCAATACCGTCGGCACTCTTGAAAGCAAAGACTCCGCCCACCGGCTGCGTTCCGCCTATAGCCTTGAATTTTTCATCATCGGGGCAATTTGGATTTTCATCGTAAAACGGCGCGAAATTATGTGCCTCAACGCCCATGAAGACAATGTTATTATCAATAATACCATTATAAGAAATCTTGTTGATTTTTGCTCTTGAAAAATTAATTCCGTCATCGCTTAAGGCAAGGCAGGTTGTCTGCATTTCGTCTTCATCGCTGCAAGTTTCACCGGGGAAGCCCCGATAGGAAAGGTAAACCTTTCCGTCGTGCCGGAACACGGTGTTGCCAAGGCTGCCGATGCCCTCCCAAACTTCCTTGAAAACCAGGACATCTTCATTTTTGGTTGGGGTGTTAATCCGGAATTCAGCGTTTTTAAGTGTGTCAATTAAATAATTATCTGTCATTAATTCAATCCGATTAGTGATGGTCAGCATAGAAACTCACCCCTTTATTCCAATATAAAATAAAATTGCAATAGATTGTTTTGATTATATCAAACAGGGATAGTAATGGCAAATAAATTTATTGACAAATGATTGATTTTCTTCTAATGTTTAATGTGTTGTGATATAACTTGTATAATTAAATGAGTGCGAAGCGAATTTGGCAAACATAAACAAGCCAAGAATAGTAACATCGGGAATATATACAGGAGGAAGAAAATGAAAAAGATATTATCATTTATTTTGGTGTTGGCAATTTTTTTGACCATAATTCCGGCTGTTGCGGCGGCAAACGACAAAGAAAAAAATGCGATTCAATTGCAAACATTAACTCAGCCGGTGTTGCTCAGTGTCAGCAGCGCGGCCGGCGCGGAAAACACCGATGTTGTTGTTTCGGTTAATATTTCGGCGAATTCGTATTTGGCAGCAGCTGATATATTTTTATCATATGACAACACCAAATTAATATGTAAAAGTGCTGTAAAAGGAATCGCAGCTTTGGGGGGCACCGGCAGTTCTTCTATCAATTCGAGTTTTTCGGTGGCCGGCAATTCAACAACAATTATGCAATCTATTGTCGACATAGATGGTATTACCATTGGCGGCTCAATGATGGATATAACATTTACAATTCTCCCCGGTTGGTCAGGAAAGTCAACACCGCTGACTTTAACGGTTGAAGATTTTTATGATGCGAGCTATCAGCTTCTTACACATGAAATAGGAAACGGAAGCATGAAGAACACTACGCCTGTCCCCAGCACAATCACTTTTAACAGCGACGGCGGGTCTGCAGTTGCCGACCTAACAGGTAATGTTGGAGACAATGTTAATATACCGGCAAATCCTTTTAAAACAGGGTATACTTTTATCGGCTGGAATCCGGCACTTCCGGCAATCTTCCCGTTAGGCGGTTTTGCCGTCACAGCAAAGTGGGCAATATTGAACACAGTATCGCTTCAAGTCAGCAACGCGACCGGTGCAGAAAACACCGACATTGTTATTTCGGCAAATATCTCGGCGAACTCGTATTTGGCAGCAGCAGATATTTTTCTGGTATATGACAACACTAAATTAACATGTAAAAGTGCTGCAGAAGGAATCGCAACTTCCGGGGGCACCGGCAGTTCTTCTATTAATGCGAGTTTTTCGGTGGACGGCAATTTTACAACAATAAAGCAATCATTTGTTGATGTAGATGGTATCACCGTTGGCGGCTCAATGATGGATATAACATTTACAGTACTCCCAGGTTGGTCAGGAGAGTCAACACCGCTGACTTTAACGGTTGAAGATTTTTATGATACGAACTATCAGCTTCTTACACTTGAAATAGAAAACGGCAGTGTGACGAACACTACGCCTGTCCCCAGCACAATCACTTTTAACTGTGACGGCGGGTCTGCAGTTGCCAACCTAACAGGTAATGTTGGAGACAATGTTAATATACCGGCAAATCCCGTCAAAACAGGGTATACTTTTATCGGCTGGAATCCGGCACTTCCGGCAACCTTCCCATTAGGTGGTTTTGCCGTCACAGCAAAGTGGGCAGCATTGAACCCGGTATCGCTTAATGTCAGCAGTGCGGCCGGTATGGAAAATACTGATGTTGTTATTTCGGTAATCCTTTCAGCAAACTCATATTTGGCAGCTGCAGATATATTTCTGGTATATGACAACACCAAATTAACATGTAAAAGTGCGGTAGAAGGATCCGTGGTACCGGAAAGCAACAGCATTTCTTCAATTAATAAAAGCTTTTCAGAAGTTGATAATTTGACAACAATAAAACAATTAATTGTAAATGGAAACGGAATTATTGAAGGCGGTGCAGTCATTGATATTACATTCACAATCATTCCGGGTTGGTCGGGCGGAACAACGCAGTTAACATTAACAGTCGGGGATTTTTGTGATGGTTCAATCCCAACTCCGATTACTCTTACACCGACTATAGTAAATGGAAGCATTACTAATACAACATCTATTTTCAGCACAATCTCTTTTAACAGTACGAACGGTACCGCAGTTGCCAGCCTAACCGGTAATGTAGGAGACGCTGTAATCGCGCCTGCAAATCCCGAACGAGTTGGTTATACCTTTTTAGGCTGGGAACCGGCACTTCCTGCAACTTTCCCATTAGGCGGCCTTTCGGTTACAGCGCAATGGAAAGTAAACACATACCATGCTATCTTTATGGTCGACGGTGCTGTTTATGTAACCGTCCCCACCGAATTCGGTGCCCAGATTGTTCGCCCAGCGAACCCGGTAAAAACAGGGTATACCTTTTTGTACTGGACTCCTTCGGTCGGTATAATAGGTGCGGCCGATAAAACCTTTATTGCTATTTTCTCAGTCATTAGATATACAATCACCTTTGACGCAAACGGCGGAACACTTTTCCCGATCAACCCGGTCCAAATAGTTTATTACGGGCAGTTACCAACTATCCCGCAGGTCACAAAAACTGGTTACACATTTTTAGGTTGGTCTCCGGAAATTGCAACGGCAAAATCCGATGCAACATACAAAGCTCTATGGGAAGCAAACAGTTATAGAATTACCTTTGATGCCAACGGCGGCACCGGCGGTGAGGTTCAAACGGTGGATTACGGCACAGTGCCGATAGCACCGGTTGTTACAAGAGCAAGCTATATTTTTTCCGGCTGGTCCCCTACAATTTCTGTTGTAACTGGCGATGCAACCTATACAGCCCAGTGGATTATGCTCGGTGATATAAACAATAATGGCTTAATAAATGCTGTTGATGCTTTGAAGGCATTGCAAGAAACCGCAGGTTACAATTTATTAAGTGACATTCAAAAATTAATTGCCGATGTTGACAAAAGTGGTGGGATTAACACGATTGATGCAATTAAAATTTTGCAATATGACTCAGGGTTAATAACATCTTTTTAACTATTCAAAACAAATATAAAACTGTAAAGTTAAAAGAATTATTTAATCTATGCCGGTTTAAATCAATTTACCGTTACAACCCAATAAACATATAGTGATATGAAAATTCACCGCATCTTTACCCCAATATTGGACTTCTTAAAGGATGTGTACTTTTTGAAACACCTTAGTCTTAATATAAGTCATTATAAAATAATCGTCCTGACAATTGCCATTATGCTTTTTCTTACCGGTTGCAGCAACATTCCGGAGGAAACATCAAAGGCAACTTCAGGCGAAACATCAATAAGTACTTCCTCAACCGAGACATCTTTCTCAAGCACTTCAAAAAAATCAGAGACAACAAGCAGTGAGAACTCAGCCGCCTCCACAAGTAAGGCGACCGCGGTACATACAACGAAAGCAACAGCAGCGACTATAAGCAAGACAACTGCAGTGCTTACAAGCGAAGTGACAACAGCACCAACTACCAAAGCAACAACGGTTGTTTCAACAACTAAAACAACTACCGTACCAACGACAAAAGCAACGACAATTCCAACGACGAAAGCGACTACGATACCTACCACAAAAGCAACCACCGTGCCGACAAGCATCGCACAAGGTGCGTACACACCGATTAATCACAATGAGATGAAGGCTGTTTGGATTTCCTACCTTGAACTTGCCAATTCCTATGCCGGCTATTCTGCAGCGCCTTTGCTTAAAGGACGCACCGCCAATGATTTCCGTGTGCAAATGCAGGGCGTTTATGAAAATTGTCTTTCCATCGGAATCAACACTGTTTTTGTGCATGTAAGGCCCTTTGGCGATGCGCTTTACCCCTCCGCACTTTTTCCGTCGTCCTATGTGGTGACGGGTACCGCCGGCGCTGCTTTGCCATTTGATCCGTTAGCGATTATGATTGAAGAGGCCCACAAAAAAGGTATCTCTTTCCATGCCTGGATTAACCCTTACCGTGCTCAGCCTGTTGCGGATGCCGCGAGTATTGCCAAACGCGCGCCCGGTTCACAGTTTGCAAAATGGTACAATGACCCTTCCAAAAACGGGGATTATCTGGTGGCTTTCGGCAGTAAATATTATTACAATCCATCCGTTAAAGAGGTGCGGCAACTGCTTATCAGCGGTGTCGAAGAGCTGATGCTCGGTTACAAGGTGGATGGCATTCATATTGATGACTATTTTTATCCATCGGGCATTGGCACCGATTTTGACGCTGCCGCATATTTCCGCTATATACAGGATGGGGGCACCCTTTCTCTCGCTGATTTTCGTCGGGACAGCAACAATCAGACAGTTAGCGGAATATATAAAAAAATCAAAAGTATCAACAACAGGGTGCTTTTCTCCGTCAGCCCGTCCGGCAACCTCAGTTACAATTATAATACCATGTATACCGATGTGAAACTGTGGCTTAAAACCGAAGGCTACCTTGATGTCATCATACCCCAAGTTTATTATGGATTTCAAAATGCCGCGCTGCCCTATTCGGAATGCATTGAGACATGGAATTCTCTTATTACGGTTACTTCAATTAAGCTTGTCTTCGGCCTTGCGGCTTACAAAGTGGGCAACTCCGACAAGTATGCGGGCGCAGGCGCAAACGAATGGATTGAAAATGCAGGGTTTATGCTGAATCCACAAATATCGGAAGCAAAAAAACAGAGCTGGTACTCGGGTTATGCATTATTTGACTACAAGTCTTTATTCTTCCCGGCACCCGGAAAAGTTTTGATGATTCAGCAGGAGCTTTCAAGCCTATTGTAATGTTCCGGAACATAATAAGATGCATTAAAAAGAGGTTAGACAACATAAATTGTCCAACCTCTTGTTTGTTGTTTGCGTTAAACTAACACCGGTGGGGCTATGTCTAAAAACTCAACATCTTTGTTGCTTTCGACTGCTTTATTTAATGTCCATGGGTCTTTAAAGAGCATGACCGGCCTTTGATACTGGTCTTCAACAATTACAATGCTGCCGCTGTAAACTTTTATGTCCGTCAAAGCTTTTTCTGTTACAAGCCAGCGCGCCATGATGTAAGGGGATATTTGCAAATCCAAGTCAACCCTATATTCGTTTTTGAGCCTGTATTCCAGCACTTCAAATTGCAAGTTGCCCGCAACGCCAATCATCAGTGTTTCCACGCCGATATTAGGCTGTTTAAAAACCTGAATGGCCCCTTCCTCGGCAATTTGATGAATACCTTTTAAAAACTGTTTTCTTTTTGAGGAATCCTTCGTCCGGACAAATGCGAAATGCTCTGCCGGAAACATTGGAATACCTTCAAAACTGAAGCTTTTTTTGCCGCCACAAAGGGTATCACCAATGTTAAAAATACCCGGGTCAAAAACGCCGATGATGTCGCCGGCATACGCTTCCTCAACAAAAACTCTTTCCTGTGCCATAAACTGCTGCGATTGCGACAGGCGGATACTTTTTTTTGTTCTTGAATGGTTAACTTCCATTCCCTTTTCAAATTTACCCGAGCAAATTCGGATAAAGGCGATTCTGTCCCGATGAGCCGGATCCATATTCGCTTGAATTTTAAATATAAAGCCCGAAAAGTCATCATCGTCCGGTGCTGTAAAACCATCAGTGTAGCTTCTTGTTCCGGGTGAGGGAGCTATATTTATAAATTCCTCCAGAAAAGGCTGCACGCCAAAGTTCGTCATAGCGCTGCCGAAAAACAGCGCGGTAAGATCGCCTTTGAGTATTTTATCTAAATCAAATTCTTCACCCGCGATATCGAGCATCTCAATATCTTCGCACAGCTTGGTATAGATACTTTCGCCTAAAAGTTTTTTGAATGTTTCGTCGTGAACACTGCCGGCATGTGACGCAATGATTTTTTGCCCGTGACCTTCCGACTCGAAAAGCTCTATTTGCGAAAGTTTGCGATTATAAACACCCTTGTAGTCTCCCTCTACCCCAATCGGCCAGTTTATCGGGCAGGAACGGATACCCAAGGTATTTTCAATCTCTTCCATTAAATCAAATGGATTTTTGCAATATCTGTCTAATTTGTTAACAAATGTAAAAATCGGTATTTTTCTCATTCTGCAAACATGAAAAAGCTTTTTTGTCTGCTCCTCAACACCCTTTGCGCCGTCAATGAGCATAACCGCACTATCCGCAGCTGTCAAAGTTCTGTAGGTGTCCTCACTGAAATCCTGATGACCGGGTGTATCGAGTATATTGATACGGTAACCTTTATAATCAAAATTTAAAACGCTTGAGGTTACGGATATTCCTCTTTGTTTTTCAATCTCCATCCAGTCGGATACGGCATATTTGCTGGCTTTTCTGCCTTTTACAGTCCCGGCAAGCCTGATTGCTCCGCCGTAAAGCAGCAGCTTTTCCGTCAGCGTTGTTTTTCCGGCATCCGGGTGGGAAATAATAGCAAAGGTTTTTCTTCGGGTTACTTCGTTTAACAAATTTCAACATCCTTAAAAAATAACAATTTAGAAGACAAACGGACAGGTCTTCATTTTGACATACTTTACTATTATAAGGGATACTATATTTATGTCAACTCTTTTAAATAATCATTATTTGTATTTTCATCGAGAACGCAGAGAAAACAAAGAAAAAACAAAGGTCGGATAACTCATTGTTATAAGACCTCTGTACTGAACTTTTCAAAATAAATTTAATTTGCCTGCGAATAGAGTGCCATGAAAGTGTATGGGTCAACCAATTTAAGCTTGTATTCAGGGTGACCGGTATTAATCTCTTCAATCCAGCTTTTTACGGCCGCGGGTGGCTTCAGTACGACGCGTATCGCGGTGAAGCGGCTGCCGTCTTTGACCGGGTTTTTGCTGAAATGCGATGCCAGGCCGTCGGCGCTGTCGCAGTCGTACATCTGCACAACCGGCATAAAATTGACTTTTTTGGTGCTGTCCGCGTTGTTTGTCAGCAGTCCCTTCGGGGCAAAGGTTGAGTATGCGCGGTAAACCGATTGTCTGAGCGCTTTCGCCCATAATGTATCGGCACCTTTATCAAAAATAAGAAACCCCTGAATATTCATATCAAACTTTTTGAAAAGCTGTGCATTATATTGCGTCCATTGTTTTAGTGTGCCGAAATGACACGGGCCTGCTAAAACCTCGGGATTCAGGTATCCGACGCCGTTGTCACCCGCAACAAAGTAATCATTTTTTGTTGCGGTGGCATACATGTAGTCAATGATATGCGGCGCGCGGTCATATAACCCGGGTGCGAAAGACCAGGCCAGCGGTACAGTGCCTCTTTCTGGGTTGTCCCAGTAAAGCAGGGACTGGGATGAAAGCCAAGAGGCTGAATCATAATCACCCATATATACCATCACATAGTTGAAGTTTTCACCGCTGACCGGTTTAACGGAATCGGCGATATTTTTGTCGCATTTCTGCGTGTAGCTTGCCTGTTTCGGGTAATGCATAAACACAGAAGCGTCGGACATTGCGACGAGCCCGGGCGCGTCGGCGTCGAGCATTACATTATAATTTGAAAATTCTCTTACGGTCTGCCACTCGACAACAAAAGGAGAGCTTAGTCCGCTAAAATCCCCGGGGGTTGTTATATAACTCGTGTATTTGATATGCCATGCGGTAAATCCGCCGCAGGTTATCGGTTTGTATTCAAGTTTAGCGGCTCTGTTGTTCTGCGCTTTCAGCACCTTCATAGCCGTTTGGTAATCAAGCGAGCCTTTAAGATAATTGATTTTTATATCTGCCTGGTCGGGGTCGTCGTTGGGCGTTTCCTTCTTCATCACATTAAGGTCAAAGAAAAACGCTTTCTTCGCAATATAATAGTCGTTATTCAATAAAAATGCAGTTGCTTGGATATGCCCCATGTTGTAATCGGTTTCACCGTCCTGTGTTTTTGCGGGGTAGTAAGCGTCAATATGGTATGCCATTAGATGAGCATTGGTTTTACCCGCCTCGAGATAGTTGTAAACGGCCCACAGCACGGCATCGCATTTTCTGCTGCCGGTTGACTTGTATTGATTGCCGGTTCCGTAAACATACTTGGCGTTTAAAACAAATTTATTGTAGAGGTTAATCTTAACCGGTTTCTTTTCAAAATTACCTTTGAAATTAAAAAGGCTCTCGCTGCCAAGATTTGTTAAATTGCTGAAAATGCTTTCGCCCTTACTACTGTATCTCAGCGGCAAAAGACTGTCGCAACCGCTGGCGGTCAGCGCGGAATTTGAGGTTGCGGGCACATTCCCATCCCATACTGCATAACCGTTAAAAAAATCCTGAAAAAGATAGAGCGCGTCCATGGGACTGTTTATTTTTACAACATCCATCCCGGCTAAAAATTGCGGCTCTTTCCCGAGTGTGTTTGTCCAGTAGTCATTGCTTGTAAGGCGCTCAAACCAAACCTCATCGGCGTTGTTGGCGGAGGTGAACCTAATATAAAAATGCACGCCGTCTCTGTTAACAAGCCCCTGAAGAACGCCCATAATCAAAGCTATATCATAATAGTCCGAAGAACTTATACCTGGTTTTGAATCAAGATAAGTCAACAGGTCGAGGTAATACAGTTTGCGGCTGTCATAAGGATTTGCCAGAACCTCTTCGCTTATGCTCGAAAGAACGCTGCTTTCCGCAAGCGCAGTCGTCAAGGACGCAGGGGCTTCTATTAGAGGAACATTCGGTGTGACCGTAACAACAAGTGAAAGTATAATTTTAATAATACGCTGAAAAATATCCATATTTTAGATTAACCCTCTTTATTTCATAGAATTAGCAATGAGGTTATTTCATATCGTCAAAATCACCGGCCATTTGTTTCTTTCCAAGTTCCGCGAGTTTCTCTGCGGAAGCGTCCGTAACGGCGTTTGAAAGGTTCTGCCTGCGTGCAATTAGTTCTTCATACATTTGGTCGCGCAGTTTACTATTTAGAGGATAGAAAAATTTTGGAAGGACACCAAGGGATCCTGTTACAACAGGCAGACCTGTGCTCAAGACGAACATCCAAAATTTCGTCTTGTTATCCTGAGTGCCTATTTTTCGGCCTTGCTCGTAACCGATCGCATTCATGATGAGGTTTTTAACCGTATTATTGGCAATACGCTGGAACTTGGTGATAAGCCCCTTCGCGACGCCCGTCATCGCCTCCGTTCGGTAACCGTTTTTCCATTCGCAATAATCCATTGATTCGTTATACAACTCTATCGGTATCACTTGCCCGAGACCGTAGACACACATCTCAAAACATTCCTCAATCATCATAATGGGTATCATTGCTTTCCGTTTCATAAAGTTGTTGTTGATGACACCCGCCGCGCATGTGCCGAGCCAACACATGTCCACCCAAATGTCCTGGAAAATCCAGAGGAACCGGGTGGAAAATCGTTTGCGAAGAGGTTTCACAGCGGCATAACTTGAATAGCTGAAAAGACCGCCCGGGATACCGACCACCGTTTCCAGTACAGCTGAACCCAAAACATCGATGAAGTAATCCGTCATATTGGTGCCAACTGCGAACCCTTCAAGGAATTCCGAAAGAGTAATCAGCAGAATCGGTTTATTGGTGACAATGGACTTAAGACCCTGCAGGATACTCGGGCGCTCAATGGATTGCATCACGCGTTCCCTGCAGGTAAGGAAGAAAAACATACATGCCCCCGCGGCGACAAAGTTGGTAAAAAGGCCGAAGCCTAAAAATAAGTTGCGCAGCTTCCAATGGAGAATCTTGTTATTGACAAGGTCAAGAAGCAAGCCCATCAGAAGTTCCGGTACATTTGAGCCGATGGCCAGCACATTAGCCTTGGTAATGAGCATGGTCCTCTCGAGTGGGTTCGGGGTGATGGTGCTTATCAGTCCCGTGCCGGAAATAGCAGTGAATGTACCCGCAGTTTCGGTGATTACATTAAAAGCAAAATAAACAGCGAACTTGGTCATGTCCCGGTCAGAAGTGCCGGCGAAAATAAACGGCATGAACCAGTAGAATGCCGAAATCAGTGTCATTGGAATTTGAAAGGCGACAAGATATGGACGGAATTTTCCCCAACGGGTGCGGGTTTGGTCAACAATAACACCTATAAATGTGTCGTTGATAACATCCCAGACTCCGCCGATGGCATCCATAATAGCCAGATAATTGAAATTTACGAACAGAACATCATAGATAAAGCGGTTTCTGTATTTGCCGACATTGAACCCGACTGCCCAGTGATTGAGAATGTAGCCAAGCGTTTCCTTTTGACCGACAAAACGCCTGTCTTAATAAGATCGGTCGGGCTTTTTTTTGGTCTCCGATAATTTGACATCGAGTTTCTCAGGCTCCAAGCTTTTTCACCTCAAAGTTTGTTTTTAATACTTCTCTTGAGAGTTTTTTCTTCAGCAAGTTTTTCATCTTTCACACTGCCGGTGGCTGAGAATTTTTTATTTTTATGTGTTCATTAACAGTGCGCTGCAGCAGACAATACAAGACCGAGCAGGTCGGGACACTAATCAGTATCCCCATGATACCGAAAAGGCTTCCGCCGATTGCGACGGATGTGAAGACCCAAATTCCGGGCAACCCTACAGATTTACCGACAACCCTCGGGTAAATCAGGTTCCCTTCGATTTGCTGCAGAACAAGGATGAAAACAATAAACCAGAACGCTTTTTTCGGCTCGTCTATAAGAATAAGAAAAGCGCCTACGCCGGTGCCTATGAAGGCGCCGAACACCGGAATAAGCGCTGTAAAGCCTACCAGTGCGGAAATTGCGGTGGCATAGGGCATAGAGAATATAAGCATCCCGATGAAGCACAGGATACCGATGATGGACGCTTCCGTAAGCTGCCCTTTTACAAAATTCGAAAAAATCCTGTTTGATACGCCCGCAACATCCAGCACAGCGTTCACTTTTTTCTCCGGAATAAAAGCAAGAAGAAACTTTTTAAACTGTTTGGCCAGCTTTTCTTTTTGCATTAGGATATACATGGAAAACACTGTGCCCAGCACCAAATTAAAAACAGCGGAAAAAAAGGAGGCTGTTATACCGGCGGTTTTAGCGAAAAGCGAAACCCCGCCTTTTTTAAGGAAGTCCACAACAGAGGTAACAAGCTTTGCTTTGTCAAATTCAAACTTTGGCAGCGTAACAGAGTACTGGCGCAGCCTTTCGGTCAGCTCTATCCATTTCGGCTGCAGACTTTTGAAATATTTCGGAAGCATATCCGAAACGGATGACACTGTTCTTACAATCTCCGGCACTACCATAAACAGCAGGATGAAAACCACGCCGATAACGAAAAAAACGGTAACCAGCAGACAAACAGACCGCTTCATTTTCAAAACCTTGCCGCGGTTTTTTTTCTTCCACATTAAATCCCATAAATGTTCTACAGGACGAAGCAAAACAGTCAGAATAAACGCAATGCAAAACCCGAGAATAAAGGGCAATATTATATGAAAGATACTTTTAACTGCCTCGAACAAAACAACATAATTTTGCAGACCCCAAAAAAGAAGAACGGCAAATGTTATTAAGACCAGAATTTTCTTCATGTTTTTTAAATTAAGTTCCATTTACAAACCTCCAAAAACATCTTGATGTTAATACATTAACATAAATTTATTTTATATGCAATCGGAATATAGCCACAAAATTCTAAGTCAAGTTCAAGTCCTTCGGAAACTTTGAAAATTCAGCATTATTTGACCGTTTAAATAACAGCGCACCATATCTTTTGTGATATGATACGCTGTTATTTAAAAGTTATACAGTGTGAAAACTGTGATTATTCCTCGTCCTTATTAACAATTGAATCGTCCCAATATCCCTTGCGTTCGTAATGCTTGTGCAGACCGTGCTCATATTCCCGGTTAAGCTCGGTCTCATCTGTGTATTCCAGCGAATGTTTGACAGCATCACGCAGAACATTAAAATAAACTATAAACTCATCCGAACCAATGTGATCGATCCATTTCGGAGAAATCAGCACCTTTTTCCCAGGCCACCAATTTTGAGTATTAATGACAAGGTAACGGATTACCCATGCCTCGTCATCGATAATAAAATCATTAATATGACCAATTTCCCCGTCTGAGGCTTGAATTTTGCGGCCGCTCACATTATCCGTGCTGTGCAAATCAAGCCCCAAGCCCATATCACCTTGGATTGCTTCTTTATAGGCTGCGCTTTCAGTCATTATGTTGGTACTAAAATTAAAGATATTTGGACCGTTCCAGTATGTCGGTAAGCCATAATATTGATGGTAGTTATTTTCAAATTGTCTAGTGATTGGCACATTATTGTAAAGGGGAGGACTATCCTCAATTTGCATTTTTTTTAGGTTGACGGTAATATATTTTGATTTTAAATCTACCCCGGAAAGCGCTATCGGCGAAATCAGCACCTGCCTGTCAATTAGCCAAGTTCCCGTTTCGACAGCAAGATACCGAATTGTCCAGTCGCGGTCATCAAAGACAAATTCTGTTAAAGTTCCGATTTCTCCGTCAAGGCAATGAAATTTGAATCCCTTAAGTGTTTTGGCTTCTAATAACATAATAATCATCCTCTCGTTCTTCTACTCTTGAGACTGCACATTGTAGCTCGAAGAAAAGCGTGGTTACAAAATCTATACTAAAAACCCCCTTCTGCAGGTAAAACGACTCTTTTTATTGATGATTTATTTGCATAATAATTATACCAAAAAACAGTATATTTAACAAGTATAAATAATTTTAATTATAAACAGAAATACTTATCTGGCTTTTGTTGTGTAACAAAGAGCGCTATGGTATAATAAAAAAGTTATTATAAAGATTATTAGCAGAGCAAGAGTTCTTGAAAGATGATTAGGATGAGATTTTTAAAGGAGTACAAGATGAAAAAAAATAATGCCGCAGTTTTACTGAGCTTCCTGTTGGTGTCCATTTCGTTTGCATTATATTTATATCAGCTGTTAGAATTCCGTTCTCCGAGAGATACCGCTTTTTATTTTTTACAGGACTTAGCTTTTTTACCCTTGCAGGTTGCGATTGTCACCATTGTTTTGGGAAGAATTCTCAGCGCAAGGGAAAAACGGGAAAATCTCAAAAAAGTTAACATGGCAATCAGCGCATTTTTCAGTGAAGCCGGAACAGCGATGGTGCTAATGCTGACAAAATTCAACACAAACTCCGAAGCGTTAAAATCAAATTTGGAGATTAACGCAAAATGGACCCACGGAGACTTCCAAAATGCTGTCAAACTCGTTAATGACTACAAATTTTCAATTGATTGCAGAGACAGCAAACTGGCGGAGTTAAAGGTGCTGCTTGCGGAAAAGCGGAGTTTTCAATTGATTATGCTCGAAAACCCGAATTTGATGGAACATGAATCTTTTACAGATATGCTTTGGGCAATATTCCATTTAACAGACGAGTTATCCGCCAGAGATATTTTGACCGGTTTGCCGGATACCGACACTACTCATTTAGCTTTAGATACAAAGAGAGCGCTCAGCACAATTCTTGTGCAGTGGATCAATCACATGGAACATTTAAAGTCAGACTATCCATATCTTTTTTCACTGGAGGTTCGAAGAAATCCTTTTAAAGAAACGAACGGCGTGATTATCCGTGAATAAACTCTGCAAAATATAATTTTCAGACATGGGAAGGAATATTTATAAATATGGATAAGTTTTATATTGGAGCATCATATTACCCTGAATGGTGGCCGGAAGAGCAGTGGGAAGATGACTTCAGAAAAATGGCAAACCTTGGCTTCAATGCCGTGCGCATGGGCGAGTTTGCATGGAGCTGGTATGAGCCAAAAGAGGGCGAATTTAACTTTGAGCCGATGAAACGCGCCGTTGCCCTTGCATGGAAATACGGTGTTAAAACAATTATGGGCACCCCAACAGCGGTTTGCCCGCCATGGCTCTACAAAAAATACCCGGAGGTCAAAGGCGGCGATGCCGGGGGCAATTATACCTTCGGCGGAAGAAAAGGGAATTGCCTGAGTTCGGCGGTGTTTTTGAGCTATGCCGAAAAGATAGTGACCGAGCAGGCAAAGGTATTCGGAGGCAACCCCGACATTGTCGGCTGGCAGCTTGACAATGAACCCGGATATCCGTTTGTTTGTTATGACGCAAACTGTGAGCGGGGGTTCAGGGAATGGCTGAGGAAAAAATACGAAACGATTGAGAACCTAAACAAAGCTTGGTTTACCATCATGTGGTCCAATGTCTATAACGATTTTGATGAGATTTATCTGCCGATACATGCGGCGGAAAGCGGCTGGTCGCCTGCGATGAAGCTCGATAACCGCCGCTACTTTTCTTTTATATTTAATCGTTTATTAAGCATGCAGGCGGGCATATTGCGGGAAACTATTGGCGACAGATTTATCTATACCAACTGGCCGGGTGCCAATTGGTCGGTCAATTGTATTGAGGCAACAGCGTTCCTGGATTACTCGGGGTGGGACAACTATGTTCCCGTGCCCTGCGGTGAGGATTACCGGGTAGGCTTGCGCTCAAGCATGGAGCATGACCTTTCCAGAAGAATGTCCGGCGGAAAGGGTACTTTTCTTATTGCCGAGCAGAGTTCCCAACCGAATCCAAACACCGTGCCGGAAGCGGTCAGGGCGAAGACTTGGCTGAACGTTGCGCACGGCGCATTTGCCACATTGTTTTTCGAGTGGCGCGCACCCATCGGCGGTCAGGAGCAAGGTTACCGCAGTTGCCTTGATTATGACGGCAGTTACGGTGAGTCAGAACAAGTGCTGAGAGATTTTTCAGCTAAGATTCAAAAAGTGTATCCGCTGATTGCAAATGCGCAGACCCCATCGGAAATAGCGACAATTTATTCCTACGACAGCAGCTGGTCCTACATGAACTGGGTTGTTGACGGGGATTACGATGAGGATTTTTTCAATGTACACGGCGGATTTAAAAACGCCATGAAAACAAATCTTGACGCAATAGATATTAAAGACGATTTTTCAAATTACAAGTTGATTATCGCGCCGAATCTTAAAATAGTTTCTTTAATTGATGCTGAGAGAATAAAAGAATTTGTCAAAAACGGCGGCATCTTTGTAACCAACACCGAAAGCGGCACGCGGGATGAATACAACAATATTCTTGAAATAAAAACGCCGGGGCTCTTCAAGGACCTCTGCGGTGTCAGTTCAGCTTCGGAAATCGGCACTGCCGAAATGAAGAAACAAACGGGGGAAGCATCGGCAATAATGTTTAATAACGGCAGGCGATTTGAGACTTACCGGTCGCTTAAAAAACTCGAACTTCACGGCGCGCAGTCTCTTGCGGAATTTACCTGCGGGGGACTGAAAGGTTTTCCTGCAGTTACGATTAACAGCTTTGGCAAAGGCTTTGCTGTTTACTATGCCGCCGATTGTCCGGGCTATCTTTTCTATGAGGAACTGGCAAAAACGCTTGCCGAAAGGTTTAGCATAAAACCAATTCTTGATGTTGCCGACGGAGTTGTTGTCTCAAGCCGGATAAAAGACGAGAAGGAAATTATAATAGCCGTTAATATGACGCAGTCGGCTAAAAGTTTTAAGCTTGACATTCCGCTGTTTGATGTTATACAAAACAAAACCATCAGCGGTGAGATAACCATTGACGGCTTTGATGTGCTGATTGCGCAGAGAAATTGAATTTATATTAAGGTATCATAAAAAAGCGCTGAAATTGATCAAATCAGTTTCAGCGCTTTTTGAGTTAGGTTGATTTTTACCTTACACTGTCAATAAGCTTGTTGAATGTCCCGATGAGTGTTGAACCTGTATGCTTGCCAAAAGAGACCAGGAAACACCATCCATCACTTACGTAAGTATCTGTAGCGTCGTCATACTGATAACCTTGCATTACATAATTGGGATCAGCAGCGACATAACCGATGGCGTCGTTCATCAAGTCGAATATGATGAGATTATCGCCGTTTGTTTTGCGCAGGCTGTCATATTGGAATCCCTTAAGGCCGGGACCTCCGACAAGGAGTTCACTGAATATTTCGCCGGGGCTCAGGAACACCTTTAGGTCTGTGCCGATTTCCATATAGCCGATTTCTGTTACAGAATAGTAGGAATTTGTTTTCCAATCATAAATAAAAATATTGTTTGCCAGTGATGTTTTTGTGAGAACATTGGAAACATTGCTGTCGGATTTAAGCAGGAACTGTTCCATGCGAATATTGAGGAAAGGCGTGACTGCCTTTTCGGTTACCGGCACCCAGTTTTCATACCATACCGAGTAACCTTCTTTGTCGGCCAATGTCTTCACGCTTAGCAGGTCACCGCACTTAACATTCAGGGCGGCGCATTCGGCTTTGGTCATTGTCAAGCCGAGGATGACATAACCCATTTCATAGCCGTAACGCATGGCGCATTCATGGTCGTTAAGATCAAGCCCATCGTTGCTGTTGTTGCGGGAGGATGTGGTTGTGTTTACATTGCCTTGTATAAAGATGAAGTTATAACCCGCGTTGTTGATAACTTTTTCCATGTAATAAACAAAGTCGCCCGAGATGGTTTTAAACGAGTAGCTTGTTGTTTCGGGGTGGCAGCCGAAAGAAGCGATGATGGTCGGCTTAACGGATTTTGAATCGGGTGTAAATTCAAGACGGTACAGCCCGGGGTCTGTTGCATAGGGCGGCGTTCTGTCATGCGTATAATCGGAAATATCTTTTGTGGCATAGGTGAGTGTTCCCTTTTCCATATTATTGCATGCTTCTTTTATTGATGCTGCGGATTGCGCAATTAGAGTGTCTAAAAATGTTTTGTCAACGCCGCTTTTTACCGGAAGAAGACCAGTTGTTGCGGAAAGAATATTGTTTGCAAGCACACCTAACGGGTTGTTCCATGCGCCCTGTGTATCGATACCGGAGTGTGTATGCGTTGCGGAAACATTGATGCTGACAATATTATTTGCTTTTGCAAAGTCGGCCACAGCTTCGCGTATTTTTCTGACATCCGCGTTGGCCAAACCCATGCAGTCGATGGAAGCAAAAACAACCTTTCCTCTGCCACTGCCGTCGTCAAGAATAACGGTGCGTGTCCGGATGTCGTCAAAGGTTTCTTTTGTGCTGGCATACGGTGCCATGCTGCCTCTTATATAAGCCCTTTTACCGAAATCTGCCGGCAGAATTGATTTTTCGGCATAGCCGAGGCTCCAATGCGCACCCGCTGCGGCTTTATCGGCAAATGTTTCCATACCTTTATAAAAATTCTTGTAGTTGTTCAAATCAAACTTGGCGTAGTTCTGGACATTTTTTGTCTTTGGCATAAGGGTGGTAATTGAACCCAACAAAACATCGTTAATTGCAAAATCACTCAGGGCATTGATGCTCTTTGCAAAAATATCGCCAAGTGTTGTGTTGCCGATTTTTGTTGGGCTTATGGACTTGCCTGTTTCGGCATTGGCAACGACTGCATCGCCGATTACCTTGACTGTTTTACCTGCTGCGTTCGCCTGGGTAACATAGTCCTCAATGGAAGCATAGCTTTTGACGGTGCCTGCAGGTGCCTTGGAACCGCTAACGGCAAAGCCTGTTATACTTGCCGAGAATACGATGCATAAGCATAAAGACAGCGCTACAATTGATTTAAAACTCTTTTTCATTATAAATACACCTTCCTTTTGCAAAATAGCGTTTTTAGTATAACAAATGCAACAAAAATATTCAACCTATATAAAAAATATATTTAAAGACATTTTTACCGGACAAATTGCGACGCCATTAAAATTACCGAAAATAAATTGGACAATTAACCCGTCAAGTAATATACTGGTAAACAGATAAAAATACTTTATTTGTGAGGTTTGCAAATGGCACAGAATGAAAATGCTTTTGAAAAAACGTACCTGACCAAAATGAACAAGTTTTCCTTCGCGGTTTCAGGATTTGGGCAGAACCTGATTATTGGGTTTGTCAGTTCCTACATCCTTTTCTTTTACACGGATGTGTTTCTTATCGGTGCCGCGCCTGCCGGAATTCTGGTAATGGTCGCAAGAATTTGGGATGCGATGATGGACCCGATTATGGGCACGGTTGTTGACAAAACAAGGTCAAAATGGGGCAAGATGCGCCCGTACATTCTGTTCATCTCTGTCCCTTTAGCTGTCAGCACGGCAACGCTTTTTATCATCCCGTCCGGCTTGGGCGTGACAGGCAAAATAGTTTATGCTTATATCACCTACATTCTTTGGGGGATGATTTATACCGTCTGCGATGTGCCGTTTTGGGGGCTTGCTTCTGCCATGACACCCAACCCAAAAGAAAGAATTTCGTTCATCTCCACTTCCCGCCTCGTGCACTCCATCGGCGGTGCGCTGCCGATGGTTATCGCTCCGCTTTTTATCAGTGCGCTGGGTAATAAAAACGGCTATACAGCTGCGGGCGTTACAATCGGCATTGTCGGTGGCGCATTGTTTTTGCTCGCGTTTTTCGGCACGGAGGAGAGAAGTAAAACAAAGGATAAGGCGCCGACCCTGCGGGAATGCTTCGGCTTGCTTAAAATAAACCAACCGCTAAGGTGTGTTGTCAGCACAAGTCTTATCGGTTTTTTACGCGCGACCCCAATCGTTGCCGGCATGTACATTGCCACCTATGTTTTAGGTCCGCAGGCACTCAGCTTTTTTGGCAAGAGCTTTACGCTTGGCGGCGCGACGCTCAACACT